>BOBW01000094.1 GCA_026002595.1 Spirochaetia bacterium
AAAAGGGTGCCTGACACCGGTTGGGGGGCGGGGGCTTCTCCTTGTCGATTGGCTATCCGGCCGTTTTTGCGGGGGGAAGATAAAGAGAAGAATTTTTAACCGCGAAGTCGCCGAAGGCGACAAAGAAAGGAAAGACGTAACCCCTCTTCCCTTCGCGCGCCTGCGAACCTATGGTTCGATTCGCCTTTGCGGTTCATTATTCTTCTTTGTGGTCTTCGGGATTCAAGAAAGTAAATGCAGAAGCCATGGGGGCGAGGGCCAAATGTTGATATTATCACGCCTTTATGGTATGTTTGAGGAAAGAATATGCAATTTGAGTTTGATGAAGCGAAGAGCCAGGCAAATAAAATCAAGCATGGCATTAACTTTATTGATACCCAGCGGTTGGAGATTTTAGATTATGCCGAAAATAACAGCTGAGAAGTTTATGGAACTGTTTGAAAGCGGTTCCGATGAGATTGACGCGTATGTTAACAAGGATTTTGCCACAATAATACATCCTGATGGGAAAAGAGAAGCTGTCGTAAGGACTATTTTACAGGAAGATGTTGCAAAAAATATTAAAATACAGGCAAAGAATGACGGCGTCAGCCCATCTGCTTTTATTTCCAACTTCTTGTCAAAAAACCTGCCGAAAGCAAGTACGTTCTAATTGGAACGCAAAGGGTGCCTGACACAACATCATAAACTTAAGAAGAAAAGCAACCACGAACCACACGAAAAACACGAACCTGGACTATCAAACCTTACCCTTTTGTTCGTGTAATTCGTGTGGTTCGTGGTTAAGAATCCTTAAGTTTATGATGTTGTGCCTGACACCGGTTGGGGGGCGGGGGCTTCTCCTTGTCGATTGGCTATCCGGCCGTTTTTGCGGTATAGCGGGGGGTATGGACCCAAGAACCCGCTCCCTCGGGGGAGCCGCACGGACCCTTGACGGGAAAATCGGCTTAGACTATAATAAAATATAGGTGAGGGACGGCACGTTTTTGGGCGTTAGCTCCGGGGGGTGGTTTCCACAGCATTGGAGCCCTGTCCCGCCTTTCTTGGCCGATAACACGTTATCAATGATAACCACCCGTCATGTTTAGGCCGAACAGCTTCTAAAAAATATATTTCACCGTTGATGTTTCCCTTAAAAGTTAACACATCGCTATCCCTATGTTTTTGACTCGATACCTCAATGATTGTTGCGGCATTATTTATTACCTCAACGGCATACGAAAGGTCATTATCCTCAAGGTTATGATGCGCTTTATTATATGAATGTCTGACGGCTCCACTTTCCAGCATAATTTTAGATACCGCCGCACCGGAAACCGCTTTTATCCGCCTGGCGGCTTCCGGTTCTACCATGCCAATCCACACGCTTTTATTCGTTTTTCCATTTCTTTCTTCATCTATGAATCGCTTAAGCTCATGGGGAGAAAGCAGATGTGAATACCAATCGTGTATAGGCATAGATAATTCCAGCCTACCATAGCCGGTCCTTCGATGTCTATTCAAAACAAGGAAGAAAAGGGGGCCGGTGGACCGGTTGGGGACGGGGGCTTCTCCTTGTCGATTGGCTATCCGGCCGTTTTTGCGGTATAGTGACGAAGACAAAACCACTTGACAAATAGTATACAATGTAGTATCTTACTGCTATGCAAATTCTTTGGGACAATGAGAAAAATAGAAAGCTCATTGCTGAACGTGGAATTTCATTGACCGAATTTGCCGGGCTTATTTTGGAGAAAAAATATCAGGCTATTCTGAAAAATCCCGCACGGGAAGGACAAAAAATTTTCATCGTTCCCTATCAGGGCTACACGTATGTTGTACCGTTTATTATAGATGACGAGAAAAACATCATATTAAAAACGGTCTTCCCGAGCAGAAAACAGCATAAGTTATATGGAGGAAAGAAAAATGAGCATAACACTTGATCCTTTTGAGCAGGACATTGAGGAAAACGCCGAAAGCTTTGTACCGGTCACGGCAAGCGAACAAGCGGAAATTGAAAAGATTATTGCCTCTGCAAACAAAACAAAAAACATCAATATACGCATTTCGGAATATGACTTGGGAAAGGTCAAACAGAAATCAGCCGAGGAAGGTCTTCCGTACCAAACACTTGTTTCGAGTATTATACACAAATATATAGCCGGTACCCTTGTGGACGAACAATCGGTACTCAAATCGCTGCAATTGCTTAGGCGATAGTGTGAGTGCGTACTAAATGGCAAGTGGAACGCAAAGGGTGCCTGACACCGGTTGGGGGCGGGGGGCTTCTCCTTGTCGATTGGCTATCCGGCCGTTTTTGCGGTATAGTGGGGATAAGGGAGAGAATCGTCATGGAATATAAGATTTTGCTGACTTGGGATGACGAGGCGCAGGTCTGGTTTGCCTCCCCCGCGCAGCGGGTTCTTGGGTATGGTTGTTTTCCTTGTACGGTAAGGTTAAAATAGAATATGGCTCAAGCATTAGGGGGCAATGATGGAACTAAGATATAGTTATATCATGGACGATGGTTTTTATGTTGGACACCTTGACGATTATCCAGAATATACCACACAGGGCGAGAACAAAGAGGACTTTGAAAAAGCGCTGCTGGAAATCTTTGGCTGGATACAGGATGGGACTTTAGAAGTTAAAGAACATAAAGGTGTTTTACAAGTTGCTATATGAAACGCAATGATTTTATAAAAATGCTCAAGGAAAGGGATGTAATTTTTTATCGCAATGGGGCAAACCATGACATATACATTCATCAGAGAACAGGAAAGAAAATACCGGGAACCTTTGGTTCCATTTCCCCGGCATACAGAAATAAAAAATAGTACCGTTCAGAAAATCTTAAAAGAAATACCCTAGCGGCGAGGCATCACTAAATGAGGGATAAGACGGGGGGCTTCTCCTTGTCGATTGGCTATCCGGCCGTTTTTGCGGTATAGTGGGGATAAGGGAGAGAATCGTCATGGAATATAAGATTTTGCTGACTTGGGATGACGAGGCGCAGGTCTGGTTTGCCGAAAGTGATGATATACCCGGTCTTATCCTTGAATCCGGCTCTCTGGATACGCTTATTGAACGGGTAAAAATCGCGGCTCCGGAATTGCTGGAAATAAGCGGTATCACCCATACCAACATCCATCTGTTTTTCAAGATGGAACGTGAAGCGGTCGTGGCCTAATGGCCGCATACGAAAAACGAGTCCGCGCTAAATTAACGGAGTATGGCTGCTACTTCCATAGGCACGGGAAGGGGGATCATGATATCTGGTTTAGTCCTATCACTAAGGTCCCAATCACTGTTGACGGCGAGATATATTCCCGCCATGTAGCCAATGGGATTATGAAACGGGCCGGCATTAACTATCATTTTTAAGGAAAGAGTATGGGGAATGCAGGGGCGGCGGGACCGAATGGGTGGAATAGGACGGGGAGCTTCTCCTTGTCGATTGGCTATCCGGCCGTTTTTGCGGTATAGCGGACTATCACAGGCCCCAAGGGAAAGCTATAATATAGACAGGGACTTCCAGCGAAGCTCCCCCGGAGGAAACATGCCTATTTCATTTGACGCCGCCGCAAAGCAGTTCCACCTGTGCAACGGCAATTTCAGTTACATCATCAAAATTCTGGAAAACCTTTCCATCGGCCAGGTATATGCCGGAGCGGCCCTGCGGCCGGGCAAGGACTATTCCCTCCTGGACCCCCTCCCCTTTTCGGGCTTTTCCAACAACGACAGGGCCATTACCCGCTTTGAATATCCCGCCTATGGAAACGGGGACTTCCGCCGACCCGCTTTCGCGGTCCGCTTTGTTGATGGGTCCACGGTAATCGAACCTTGCTATGAAAGCCACCGTATATACGCGGGAAAGCCGGAGATTCCCGGCCTGCCCGCAACCTATACGGAAAAGGATGATGAGGCGGATAATCCTGCGGAAACCCTGGAACTGGAACTGCGGGACGCGGCTTCGGGTCTGCGGGTGATTTTGTTTTATACGATATTTGCGCAGTATAACTGTCTGGCCCGGCACGCCCGTTTCAGCAACAGGGGGAATAAAAAGATCACCCTGGAAAACGCCATGAGCCTTTCCCTGGATCTGCCGGACAGCCGCTGGAACCTTATCACCCTGACCGGTTCCTGGGCCCGCGAATTTGACATCGGGGACGCGCCCCTGCGGACGGGCTTTCAGGGCATACAGAGCAGCCGGGGGGTTTCAAGCGCCCAGACGAATCCGGCGCTCATACTGCGGCGGCCCGCAGCCACGGAAAACGAAGGAGAAGCCCTGGGTCTCAGCCTTATCTATTCGGGCAGCTTTATCGCAGATGTGGAAGTGGATCAGCTGGACATTGCCCGGCTGCGGACCGGCATAAACCCCGACAGCTTCTCCTGGGAGCTTGCGGATGGCGCGTCCTTTGACACCCCCGAGGCAGTGCTGGCCTGGTCGGACAGCGGCCTTAACGGGCTTTCCCGGCAGTTCCACGGACTCTACCGCAAACACCTTGCACAGGGCGCATGGCGGGATGCGGAGCGGCCGGTGCTGCTCAACAACTGGGAAGGGACCTACTTCAACTTTACCGAAAAAAAGATAGTGGAAATGGCAGCTGCCGCCCACGATCTTGGGGCGGAACTTTTCGTTCTGGACGACGGCTGGTTCGGCAAGCGGGATGACGATCATTCCAGCCTGGGGGACTGGTTCCCCTACGGGAAAAAACTTCCCGATGGTGTGGCGGGGCTGGCAAAAAAAGTCACTGCCCTGGGTATCAAGTTCGGCCTCTGGATAGAGCCTGAAATGGTAAACCCCGACAGCGATTTATTCCGCGCCCACCCGGACTGGGCCATCCATGTGCCGGGACGGCCCCGGACGGAACAGCGCAATCAATATGTGCTGGATATGGGCAGGCCGGAAATTGTTGATTACCTGTTTGATGTCCTTTCGCCGATTTTTAAAGACGCCCCCATATCCTACATCAAATGGGATATGAACCGGTTTATCACCGAGCCCTACAGCGTTACTTTGCCCCCGGAGCGGCAGGGGGAATTCTTCCACCGTTATGTGCTGGGGGTTTATGATCTCTACGCCAGGCTTACCAAAGCCTTCCCCGAAATTCTTTTTGAATCCTGCTCCTCAGGGGGCGCCCGTTTCGATCCGGGCCTCATGGGCTTTGCGCCTCAGGCTTGGCTGAGCGATGACACCGATGCGGTGGAGCGGCTGCATATTCAGGAAGGGGCCAGCCTGATCTACCCCCTAAGCTCCATGGGCGCCCATGTTTCGGCAATTCCCAACCATCAGACCGGACGCCTCACTCCCCTGCCCTTCCGCGGCATGGTGTCCTTCTTCGGCTGCCTGGGCTACGAGCTTGATCCGACAAAATTCAGCGCCGAAGAACAGGATACGGTAAAAAAACAGATTAGTTTTTACAAGGCCCACCGGCCCACTTTTCAATACGGTAATTTTTACCGGCTGCTCAGCCCCCTGCCGGGCCGCAGCGTTACTGCGGGGCACAGTATTACCAACGGCCGCTATGCCGCGTGGATGGCGGTTTCGCAGGATGGCAAAGAGGCAATTGTCGGCGTCTACAAAATTCTCTCCAATCCCAACCAGCGGCCCTTCCGGCTTAAACTTGAAGGGCTGGAAAGAGACGCGGATTACCAGGTTGGCGTTTGGGAAGACGGGGGCTTTTCCGAAGCGGATAAAAAATTCAACTGCGGAGACCGGGGCGGGGATGCACTTATGCAGGCCGGGCTTCTGCTGGAATGCAACGGTCCACACGGTTCCGCGAAAAGAGATTTTTTCTCAGAATTGTTTCTGTTAAGGAAAAAGTAAACCGTCAATAGACCACGCATTTCTTTGTACGCCCAAGCCTCTTTATCAGGATGACGCTGAGGGTCATCACCACCGGGAAGATCACCGCAGCAAGCAGGCCGGTTTTTATTGTCGTCCCGTTCATAATCACCCCCACAAGGCCGGGGCCTCCGCCGCATCCCGCATCCCCGGCGAGGGCGAAGACGGCGAACATTGCCGTACCGCCAAGGGGAAATTCACGGGAAGCCAAACTGAAAGTTCCCGGCCACATGGCCCCTACGCTGAGGCCGCAGAGCGCGCAGCCAAAAAGCGAAAGAAGCGGGAATGGTGAAAACACCGTAATTAAATAACTTGCAATGCAGATACTCCCTGAAACAAGGAGAATTTTTTCAATTTTTATTTCACCCTTCTGCAGTCCTATAAAAATACGGGCCAGCCCCATAAGAACGGCAA
>BOBW01000095.1 GCA_026002595.1 Spirochaetia bacterium
ATTTTTTCCTTTATCGCCGCAAGCTGCTCCCGGAGTTGTTCCCGATCCTGCAGGACACGGGCGTATATTTCACGGGATTTCTGAAAATCGAAGATGGAATAATCATCAACGCCGGGATGCAAAACCACATCCGCCAGAGGGTATTGTGAATCGCTGAGGGCATAGAAATAGTGGTCAAGGAGCTGCCCTACCACGGACAGGGGGGTGGTGTCAAAACCGGTATAATCGGAAAACAGGTCCACCCCAATGATAATGTCATAGCCCATTTCCGCAGCTTCCCGGACAGGCAGATTGTCTTTGGTACCGCCGTCTATGTAACGCTTGCCGTCAATGACCATGGGCTCAAAAACCCCCGGCAGGCTGATGCTGGCGCGGATAGCCTCGGCCAGATCGCCCTGTCCCAGCATCTCCACCTTGCCATTTGACACATCCATCACGGCGGCCCGGAAGGGGATCGGCAGCGTGTCAAAATCGATATAGGAGGGAATCTTGAGGGTAAAGGCTTTGACAAGGGTATATGCCTTTTCCCCTCCGGACAGGCCCCCGCCAAGATTGGGAGACAGACCCTTATCAAGGGAAAACCGCAGGGGAAGGTTTTGTATACCCAGGGCATCTCCAAAGGGAGGGGGCGGCTTGTCATTGAAAAGGGGCGTCCAATCCTGGTCCATCAGGATATCCCTCATCATTGCCGGGGTATATCCAATGGAATACATCCCCCCAACAATGGCCCCAGAACTTGCTCCAATCACCATGTCAACGGGGATGCCAAGCTCTTCAATCAACTCCAAAACAACGATATGGCCAAATATCTTTGCCCCCCCTCCTCCCAGAACAAGGGCCACCGAGGGCCGCTCCTCCCCGTGGGAGGGGGCAAGGCCCAGGAGAAGTATCAGGCTAATGGATAGAAAAATGTGTTTCCCCTGGGGCATGGAGTTTATTTTACGCGAAATACACACAGTCCCGGAGGTCCTCAGCGTTACTGCGCATCTTTTTGATGGCCTTCATTTCAATCTGGCGGACGGTTTCGGGAGAAATGCCCATCTTGTCGCCGATGGCTTTCAGGGAGTGGCGCTCGCAGCCGTCCAGCTGGTACCGGTAGGTGAGTATCCGCCGCTCACGGTCTTTGAGGCGGCCCAGGATGTGCATGGTATCGGTATGGGCGGATTTCCGCAAAAGGGCCCGTTCGGGATTGTAGGTATAATCTTCCTGAAGGTCCGCGGCATCGGAACTGTCTTCAAAGGACTGGTGGTCCCCCATCATATCCAGAGACACAAAATTGTTGGTCATTTTGAGGACCTGTTCAACTTCTTCCAGGGGGGCGCCGATTGCGGCGGCCAGGTCTGCAGCGCCGGGCTGGCGCATCAGGGTTTGACTTAAGGCATGATAGGCTTTCTGAATTTTCTGAAACAGTACTTCCTTGCGGTGGGGCAGGCGGATGGTCCGCCGCTTATTCGAAATGTACCGGGAAATGGACTGGCGTATCCACCAGCAGGCATAGGTTGAAAAATGGATATTCCTGCGGTAATCGTATTTTTCCGCAGCCCGGATAAGGCCCATGTTTCCTTCCTGTATGATATCCATGAGCGGAACCCCGCTTGCGGCATAGGGGCGGGCTATTTTAACCACCAGCCGCAGGTTGGCCTCTATCAGCCGGTTGCGGGCGCCCTCATCGCCTTCCTGTATCCGTTTTGACAGTTCCAGGGCCTCCTCAAAACTCAAAAGGGGGATCGCCTTAATCTGATTAAAATAGGACTGTAAACTGTCATCCGAGCGGGTGCGAATATCTGCTGTTGCTGCCATAATGCCCTCCAATTCCACCACTATATAAGCAGATTTCGTGCCAAGGCCAAAAATTATCTTTCAATGTTTATAATTCATTGTATTATATAGAATTAGAGAAACCTGTGGCCTTAAATATTTTGCATGCCTTTTCGTTCTGTATGAAATTTTATACTTTTCCCGATTTTCATGATATGGAAAATATAATGATCCTATGCTATGCTTATAATATTAAAATGATTGAGTATGTGGTTCCCACCAATATTGATGATCGCATTTTGACCCAGGCGGCGCTGGTTTTGAATGAAGGGGGGCTTTTGGCGCTGCCCACCGACACCAGCTGGAGTCTGGTCTGCTCCCTTAAATCCAAAGAGGGAATAAAAAAACTTAAAAAACTGTCCAACGAAGGGGATGAACGGCATTTTACCCTGCTCTGCTCGGATATTTCCCAGTTTGGGGAATTCTGCAGCCTGGACAATACCCGGTTCCGCCTGATAAAGCGCCTCTCCCCGGGCCCCTACGCATTTATCCTCAAAACCCTGCCGGGGACGGAAAAAATTCTGGGGCTCCGCCGGAAGGAAGCGGGGGTCCGTATTCCCGGCCATCCCCTGCCCCTGGCGCTTATCAACCTGTTGGGGCATCCCCTCTATTCGGTCACCGCAAAACAGAGCATGGCCGCCGGTTATCAGGGGGAATTTCTTGACGATGAGGATACAGGCGCGGAAGGCGCTGCCGCCCTGCCCCCGATTCCTGAGGAAAACCTTTTCGAAGGGGGCTGGGAACTGGAGGGCATACCGGGGCTGGACCTGATCCTTGACGGCGGGGAGGAACAGAACCGGATATTTTCAACCATTCTGGACCTGTCCGGGGATGATGTGAAATTGCTTCGTCAGGGAGCGGGACCATGGCCGGTTTAAAGAGCACCCAATGGGTCCGGGTGGTATTCCGCCGCCGGGTTTTTGTTATTGCCACCCTTTTGGTTCAGATTGCCTTTTACTTTTTTTTGATAGCCGGGACCGGCATCATCTTTCAGAATCTTAACTGGGCCCTCAATGTATTAAGCATCGTGGTATGTATCAATATCCTGAACAAGAAGGAAAAATCCGCCTATAAGCTTATCTGGATTTTCCTTATCCTGCTGATCCCGATCTTTGGGGGTGCCCTGTATATCATCTTCTATTCCCAATCGAACCCCCGGAAACTCAAACGGCTTATCAAAAAAAGCAACGGCCAGAGCCAGCCTTACTTTTCCCGTCCCGGTGACCGCCTGAGCGCCCTTGTCGAAGCCAACGGGGATTATCTGCCCCAGGCCCACTACCTCCAGGAATACGCGGGCTTTCCCGTTTATGCCCACACACAAACCGAATACCTCGCGTCCGGGGAGGCCTTCTTCAAAAAAACCCTGGAGGAAATGGAAAAGGCGGAACATTACATCTTTCTGGAATTTTTCATCCTCCGGCAGGGGCGCATGCTGGACCCTATCATCGCCCTGCTGGAGCGGAAAGCCCGGGACGGCCTTGATATCAGGATCATGTACGATGATCTGGGCTGCTTCATGTCCCTGCCCCCCGATTACCGGCGGCATCTGGAAAGGCGCGGGATCAAGTGCATCGTCTTTAACAAATTCAGGCCCATCCTCTCGTCCCTGCAAAACAACCGGGACCACCGGAAGATCATTTCAATAGACGGGAAAGTCGCCTTTACCGGGGGCATCAACCTGGCGGACGAATACATCAATGCCTTTGAGCGCTTTGGCCACTGGAAGGACGCGGCGATCATGCTTTCCGGGGAGGCTGCCTGGTCCCTTACCCTGATCTTCCTGCAGATGTGGAACCTGCGTCCGAAGTCGGCGGAGGACTTCGATGCCCTGTACCCCTGGAAGGACGGCCCCTGCACGGTGGAATCCGACGGCTTTGTCCAGCCCTACGCGGACAGCCCCATCGATGCTGAAAATGTGGGGGAACATGTTTACATTCAGATCATCAACAAGGCCAAGGAATACGTGTACATCAACACCCCCTACCTGGTGGTGGACGACAACCTGCTTTCGGCGCTGACCCTGGCGGCAAAAAGCGGTGTGGACGTGCGGATCATCACCCCCCACCGTTGGGACAAGAAGATCGTGGCCATCACCTCCCGGTCCTATTACCGGCAGCTCATAAGCGCCGGGGTAAAGGTCTACGAATACTCAAGCGGCTTTAACCATTCCAAGACCTTTGTCTCCGATGACCGCCTTGCCACGGTAGGCACCACCAACCTGGACTTTCGCAGCCTCTACCTTCACTTTGAATGCGGGGTGCTGCTCTACGAGAGCCGGGCAGTGCAGGCGGTCAAGGAGGATTTCCTCGCCACCATCCCGGTCTCCCATCAGATCACCCCGGCGGACTGCGCCCGGAACGCCGCGCAGCGGATCCTGCAGGATGTGCTGAGGATATTTGCGCCGCTGATGTGAGGCGCCTATTTAACTACCCTGCCGCCTGCCGTCCGTCTTTGTGCATTTTCTTTGTATTTTGTACTAACAACATCCCCAAGAAGATAGGGCCATGCCGCATCGCTGCGGTTTAAAAATGATCTTAAAACCGACACGGTATAAAATTCATCACCATATTGGACTTCACCGTCTATGCCGCCATGATAAACCAGATAATAGACATTGGCATCCCTATAGCGGTCAGGGCCGGGCCGGAAATATAATATCTTGTCTGCGTCCTGCGCCGAACTTTCAAAACAGATACCTAAGCATTCAATCTCCACCCCATCTTCAAATTTTAATTTTACCGTTTCCATCAACTGACCGGGAGTTTTTTTTGAGATGAGTATTTCCTCAACATTTCGTCCGTTTTTAAAAACAACCGCACCGCTGGAAACCTCAGGGCTCTTACCCGGCTCCAGTTCTCTGGATAAGAGGATCTTTTCGTTTATGTAATATTGAACTTTATATATCTGCTCATCATCAAGGGAATCGCGGATTACTTTTGTAAGAAACGTCGAAGATGTGGCACAACCGCAAAAAAACATTCCGAATACGAGTGTCATACCGAACACAGCCGCAAAAGAACCGATCTTTTTCATTTTTCGCCTCCTGTTGTTGTGTCATTATGACACACCCTCCCCTTAAGATAATTCTATCATGCAAACAATCAACCTGTATAGAGGCGGCGGATGTACTTCCGCTAACGGTATCAGATGCGCTTGTCCTGATATTTGAGCTGGTTCCAAAATCTGACATTTTGGAACTGCTTCATTTGTTACCGCATTGACCATGTGTAATCAGCAAATCGGTAGGTTCCGGCTCTCTTGCCGTTTTTTTCATGGTTATAAAAAGCGGCGAAATCATTGGGGAAAGAAGTTCTGTGCAGTTCAACATTACTTCCAATGGTGATACTCCTTATCTGGTTGTCGTCAAAGGCGCTCTTTTGAATTTCCCTTACACTGTCGGGGACAACAAGGGCATTTAATTGGTTAAACGCAAACGCCCTTTCTCCAATTACCGTAACGGAATCAGGAATTGTTACGGAAGTCAGTCTGTTGTTCAGGCATACTCCGGCAGGAATTTCAGTAAGCCCCTGGGGAAAACTCACGCTGCTTAATATATTATCAGAAAAGGCAAAAACACCGATTTCCCTTACCTGTTCAGGCATTTTTACCCCTGTTAACTGGTTTTTTGAAAAAGCGTATGCGGCAATTGTTACAAGGTTTTGAGGGAGATCAAGCGTTCCGGTCAACACATTTTCGGAAAATGCGCCTGCCTCTATGTGTATTATTGTATCAGGCAGGCTCACAGAAACAAGGCGGTTATTACGGAAGGTATAACCTTTAATAACCCTTACGCCTTCGGGGATTGTAATATTTGTCAATTGATTATTGTCAAAGGCCCCCGCCCCGATTTGTTGTAAACTCACAGGTAAATTTACGTTTACCAATGCATTATTACGGAAAGCGCTGTCGTCAATGGACGTAATGCCTTCAGGAATAGAAACAGTCATCAGCCCTTTGCCTTTAAGGGCGTCCTTTCCGATTGATGTAACTTGCAGTCCCTCAATATTTGACATAATAGATACATCTTTTGATCGGTCTACCCTTGTAATTGCCGCTGTTGTCCCGTTTTGCCGCCAAAGATACCAAACTCCGTTTTGCTGAAGTTTGTTTTCCCCTCTGCCCATGCCAAATGCCCCTAAACAGACACAAGTTCCCAGTAAAACCATTGTAATCCTCCTTTGTCCTGCGCTAAAAATACGGTTTGTCATACAAAACCTCCTCAATTTACGCTTGTCTTGACAGGAAAACGGCCTGGACTTATAGTTAAAGTACATGGGACGGTTGCGCCCCATCAGGGCCGTGCAAGAAAGGTTCGCCTATTATCCGGTTTCATCGGCAGGGCGGGTTATACCTGAGCGCGG
>BOBW01000096.1 GCA_026002595.1 Spirochaetia bacterium
GCTTGCGTAGCAAGACCAGGGCCACAAAAATGTGGGTGGAGTGAGCCGTGGGAAGGAGCGTAGCGACTGACCTAGGCGAACGGAACCCGGAGGGGCTTTAGCCCCGAACCGCAAACCGTATGTTATGTGCAGTTGGGCAATTTTTACATATATTATTTACCATTGTTCTAATCCCATTTCATTTATGACTATATTAATTTCTTTCCATTCTAGTTTTTCGTCATAATTTTCCTTTGCAGGATTTATTATCATAAAATATTTGGTTAAATATATTGCTTTAACTTTTCTACTTCTATAACCAAAATTACCTATATCTTGCATTTGTAATTCAATAAAATAATTTTTCAAATGATTGTTTTCATATAATCTTGTTTGTGTTTTCCATGTATCATTTAAATATAAAATAGTTAAAATCATTTCACTAATAAAAATAATTATAAGAAATAAAATAAATATTATATGCCTCTTTTGTTTATTTTTTATAAGAATAATTTTAACTATATTAAGCCCTGTTAAAATTATTATACCAAAATATATAATATTTTTTATTATTTGATGTTTTATATCGAAAGACGTAAATATATCCAATACAAATGGTAGTAAAAATATTACGAGTATTCCAATAAATATTTTGTCTATTATACGTGAAATCATAAAAATACTCCCATCTATTCCATTATATAGTTTAATGTATTTTATGTCAATTATTTTACAAAATAGTTATTGCCCAATTGCACATAACGTGAAAGCTATACGACGTTTTTGCGGTTGCGATAAAGGAAACCGAAGGTTTCCAGCAACCGCAAAAATGTACCGGAGAAAAAACGCACAAAGGCCGTAGGCCGACTGCGTTTTTTCGTAGGCCAAGCCGCTACTGCGGCGCAGCGTATAGCGTATGTTATGTGCAGTTTGGGCGTACTCCATTGTTATTCTTCATTATTATTTTCTAGCAATATTGCTAACAATACATCGTTTACCATAAAATTAATACCTGCCTATAATAAATGGAATGTATACAATTGGTTTATTAAAAAGCAGAATCAAAAAATTGATAGCGTTCTGCCGCATTGTTTTTGATGTCGTATCTGCCCAGATAAGGCATTTATCTCTTCCTGATCCAGGATTGATTATATTAATAACATACTGTCGGGAATTTTGATAGGTAACATCAAAAAGCTGGAATTCATCTGGATCATCTATCTTGATTAGTCTGCCATTCTCATACGACAGAACATAGCGACCAAGAGTTATTGTATTGCTATTCACGGAGAAATCCAATCGCTCCCCAGTTTCAAGTTTTATCGTATTCTCTGTTATTGTTGTGCTCATAGGTTGCATTGTCGTATTCCACCAGACAGTTATTACCCCGTCATTTTCTTCAATAAAATGTTTTCTTTCTCTCGCTCGCCAGACTTCGCTTTCGCTGTTTGTAATCGTGTCAGTAACAATATAAGTATTCTGTTCTTTGGCCACATTTATGATGGAATAATTATCTGTACGACTTTTGATTATTCCGTCGTTATCAAAGATAATTTCGGTAGTATAATGACCTTTTTCCTCACGATCGGTATAATCGTGTTCTATCACAATCTTTTCCTGCGCTGTCAAAAAAAACACATACAGGAAAAACAACACCAGAAAAAAGTACAATTTTTTCATGCCAGTACCTCAAAATAGATGAGTTTTTTCCATTGGTTAAAAAAATCAACCAATATTGTATCTTATAATCTTTACCATTCTTTTGTCAATACATTTTTATACAATATTTTACAAAAAATCTTAGCCCAAATTGCACATAACGTGAAAGCTATACGACGTTTTTGCGGTTGCGATAAAGGAAACCGCAGGTTTCCAGCAACCGCAAAAATGTGCCGGAGAAAAAACGCACTAAGGCCGTAGGCCGACTGCGGTTTTTCGTAGGCCAAGCCGCTACTGCGGCGCAGCGTATAGCGTATGTTATGCGCAGTTTCGCGTACCCCATTTTATTATTCTATTACTTCGTAATTATTATCCTGTATTATTATTGCCCTATAATCCGGCAACCTTATATTGGAATATTGTGCCGGTTCAAATTTTCCTATACTTATTCCTTCTTCTCCATGAACGTCTAATTTACATTTTAAATATCCTAAATTTTCAGGTATATTATTTGCCACTATTATACTTCCGGCACTAACCCCTATATACATACCACCATTATCCACAAATCTCTTTAATGGTATATTAAATCCTATTTCATTGATCCTTTTTAATAAATACTCAGAATTACCCCCACAAAAATATATTGCGTCGAATTTACATATTTCTTCATATTCCATTTTATAATGTAAATCATATACCATTATATTATTTGCAGGAATTCCTAAATCTAAAAGATCGTGCATACATTTAGGTAATACTTCAATAGCACCCGCATCTATTGCGGCTGTAGGCACAAATAGAGCCTTTATTTGATCCGGAACTTTATCCACTAATTTTATGAACATTCTTCCAATATTTTTATTTTCTAATCCATTGGCCGTTAATATTATTTCCTTCATAAACATCTCCTTTATATACAACAGTTTATTTTATTACAAAACATTTGTCAAGTATTTTTATTGTTTTTTATTCCTCAAAAACCGTTTAGCGAAATTGCGCATAACGTGAAAGCTATACGACGTTTTTGCGGTTGCGATAAAGGAAACCGTAGGTTTCCAGCAACCGCAAAAATGTGCCGGAAGAAAAACGCACAAAGGCCGTAGGCCGACTGCGTTTTTCTGTAGGCCAAGCCGCTACTGCGGCGCAGCGTATAGCGTATGTTATGTGCCGTTTGCCCGTACCCCATTTTTTACTTTATGATATATTTATTTTTTAACTCATTATCTATTTAAAGGATCATGCCCTAAATTGATTCATAAATATTTCCAACTGAAGGGCATGATTACACTGATGTCTATTGAAGTTTAGCCAACTCGAATGTCTGAGTTTTTTCGGGGCCATAAACCCAAAACAGTTCAGGCCACCAGAGAAATAAACCAACAAGAAAAGCCCCAACTTTAAATTCCTTTTCAAGAGCTACACGTTTTAATTGATAACCATCTGCCCGAACTGTTGCTGACCATTCTTTCCAATCAAGATTACTAAGGCTTATTGTATCACCAGGGCTAAGGTCTTTACCATTAATATTTATGGTATAGTTTTGAATTTCCAACCCTGTTTCCCTATCATACACGTTAAACCGAGTAGTGGTAGCACAGGCTACGAATAAAATGGTGCTTATGACCATAACCGAAAATAAAAAAATAGACTTCTTCATGTTTGACTCCTTAGTTTACGATAATACATTTATCATAATTTTGTCAATCTTTTTTTGTTAATATTTTAAAAAATTTTAGGACAAATGGCACATAACGTGAAAGGTTTGCGACGTTTTTGTTGCCCGAATAAGGGCTTTGCGAAGCAAAGACCAGGGCAACAAAAATGTGGGTGGAGTGAGCCGTGGGAAGGAGCGTAGCGACTGACCTAGGCGAACGGAACCCGGAGGGGCTTTAGCCCCGAACCGCAAACCGTATGTTATGCGCCGTATTTTTGCTTTATATTATTCATTCCTTCTATTATTTCATTCCTCGGTAAATTTCCTTTTTCTAATAAAGCATCATCTTTCCCCAATAATGTTAAATAAAATGTTTTTCCTTCTTCCAATATATTTTGATAATTTTTTCCTATCAATTCATATAAATAATCTTCTGCCTTTCCATACAATTCGGTTTGTTCATAATATTTGAACATATTATATTTTGTTTCATTATCTATTTCATAATTATTTAATTTTTCCAATAATTCAATTATTTTTTCATTGTATTTTGTAAAATTTTTTTCCTGATATATTTTATAGAATAATAAAAAACTTTTTTCATAATAATCTCTTGAAATAATATTTAATCCATTTATTTTTTCAAGTATATCCGCTTCCTCAAAAATAAGATTGGCAATTATTCCAATATTCTCAATATTTATTATTCCATTAAATGTATTATTGTCTATAATCTCATTAGATGTAAGAAATTTAATTTTATTTCCATCCGTATTTAATAATCCATTATATGCTTCTTCTATTTTTTCCAATGCAATATCAAAATTGTTTATTTTTTTATTAAATGCAATACTAAATAAAAATGATGCCGCTTGTTCAATAATTCTTACAATATAGTCTTTTTGTACCATTTTATTTCCTTTAAACAAAAGTACAAAAATTCATTTATTTTGTCAATATATTTCATAAAATATTTTCCAACAAATTTCAAAAATATGGCGCATAACGTGAAAGCTATACGACGTTTTTGCGGTTGCGATAAAGGAAACCGTAGGTTTCCAGCAACCGCAAAAATGTGCCGGAAGAAAAACGCACAAAGGCCGTAGGCCGACTGCGTTTTTCTGTAGGCCAAGCCGCTACTGCGGCGCAGCGTATAGCGTATGTTATGTGCAGTTGGTTTTGCTTTTATATTTTCATTTTAATAACTCCATGGCCTTTTGATATATTTCTTTTATTTTATCCAATTTTATTTCTCCCTCATTAAACCTAAGGCAGAAATTCATTTTATTATTTACTGTAATTAACCCAACTGTTAATAAATTGGCGGGAAATGCCGGTCCAATAAATTGTATGTCTTTGACTTTAATATTTTCATAGTTTTTAAATTCATGCCGTCCTAAATTTGAAATACCCAAGCCTTTGTTTTCCAGTTGTTCACCAATTAATTCAGCTAGTTTTTTTGCTATTGGGTGATCAAAATTGCCATAAGCCGCAAACATTATTACTTCTATCAAGTCCTTATCAAATTCATTGAGAAAATGTATAACCAAATGTCTGTTTTTGGCATTTAGTAATTGTGCTTTTAATATTGATGCAATACTATTTGCGTTTGCGATAAAACCATTGACCGGATCATAATTTATCTTTGCAGATATACCGGTAACATAATTTCCCATAGAATTGTTTGGTTCCGACACCAATTCATTGCGTATATTTGCCGCTACTCCAAGACGTAGTTCCTTTGACCCAAGTATTTCCATTAGTGCCACTGAAAATGCTGATGAGATAAGTTCATTTACCGTTAAGCCGTTTGATTTGCTTTTTTCCAGTAATTTTTTTACGCTATCTTCTTCCAGTGAAACTATAAAAAAATTGGGACTGTATTTTTTTCGATACCCTTCAAAAAAAGTTACATAATCTTTTTCAGAAAAATGAGAACGGGTTTTTCTCCATTCCATGTTAAGCCATTGTGCATAGTCCTTTGTCGATTGTTCCAGAAGAACCGTTTCTTTAAAATATTTTTCATATGGTTCAGACGGCGGTATCTGAGGAGTTATGTCAATTTTATTATCCAATGCCAATACTATGTCCTTAACTAAATTTAAATAACCTATGCCGTCTCCAATAATATGATGCCCCAATATAACTATTTCTGTATCTTTGCCAGTGATTACACAAAATTTAGCCAATGACCCTTTAAGGAAATCAAATGGAATATTATCTGTTTTTTTATACCATGTTTGCCAATCCATTTCATTTGATTTAAAATATTCAATGCCAATGGAACAGTTTTCAATAAACCATGCGTTATTGTCATTATCCATTTCAATAGAACAATTTAATAGGGGGTGTTTTATGCAAGCCTTTTTTAAGGTCTCTTCAATAGTTTCTTTATCAAAAGTCCCTTCAATTATTACTCTAAAACATACATTAATGCTGGGAGAACGTAAATGCAACCGTTCATTCATTATTAGTATCTTATTCATTACATATCCTCCATTTCCATAAAATTTACTTTATCATATTCATACAAATTTTGTCAATAGTATTTTCAAAAATTTCAAAACCAATTGCACATAACGTGAAAGCTATACGACGTTTTTGCGGTTGCGATAAAGGAAACCGAAGGTTTCCAGCAACCGCAAAAATGTGCCGGAGAAAAAACGCACAAAGGCCGCAGGCCGACTGCGTTTTTTCGT
>BOBW01000097.1 GCA_026002595.1 Spirochaetia bacterium
TGGACCTTGGGGCTGATATCGTGGTCGCAAGCGGTACCAAATATTTGGCCGGCCATAATGATTCCCTTGCGGGTTTTATCGTTCATTCCAATGACAAACTTGAAGCGGATCTGCGGAACGCGCAGAAAAGCGAAGGGGCCAGCCTTTCACCCTTTGACGCATGGCTGACCCTGCGGGGGCTTCAGACTTTGGCGATCAGAATGGAACGGCACGACAAAAATGCCCGCGTCATCGCAGAATGGCTGCGCAGACAGGATCGGGTAGAAAAGGTTTTCTATACCGGCTTTGAGGATCATCCCCAGTATCAGCTTTCCTGTTCCCAGGCGCGGGGTCACGGTGGAATGATTTCCTTCTACTTTAAAAATCCCGCGGATGCGGCGGTACTGCTTCGCAGTGTTACTGTGATCCTCTTTGCCGAAAGTCTGGGGGGCGTACAATCACTGATCACCTATCCCTTGGTGCAAACCCATAACGCCATACCTGAGGCGATGCGGCTTTCCGCCGGTGTCAACGACAAACTGATGCGTCTTTCCGTGGGGATTGAGGATGTGAATGATCTTATTGCCGATCTTGATGCGGCATTTGCCCAATGTGAAAAGGAAGATCCGACAGGCCGAAGTTTCGAAGGAAACAAATGATGAGAATCTCTACTAAAGGCCGTTATTCGCTGGAAGCGCTCCTCTATATGGCGCTGTTGCCCGAGGGCGAATATTCAAGCACCCGATCCATTGCGGAACACACCGGCATCTCTGACGGCTATCTGGAACAGCTTTTTATTCCCCTGCGGAAGGCCGGGATCATAGAGGGAATCCGGGGCCCCCAGGGGGGATATTTGCCGGGAAGGGAAATTGACAGTATCACTGTGGGGGACATTCTGCGGGCCGTGGAGGGTTCCATGGAACTGGTGGACTGCGTTACTTCCACGAGCTGCCCGGTACGGGACAGATGTGTTTCCCGGCATACCTGGAGCGAACTTTACGAAGAAATAAGCGGCTGCATTGATTCAATTACCCTGAAGGACCTGACGGAAAACTTCCAGACCATGGACCAGCTGGAGTACGCAATATGAAAATTTCCACCCGCGGACGCTATGGGGTCAGGCTCCTCATCGACCTTGCGGAACATACCGGTGAATCCCATGTGTCCCTGGCAAGCGTGGCGGAACGGCAGGCAATTTCGATCCGTTACCTTGAGCAGGTCGCAGTAATACTGCGCCGATCCGGCTTTATCCGTTCCGTCAAGGGAGCTTCCGGGGGCTATGCCCTGGCAAAACGTCCTGAGGATATCGTTCTTGGAGACGCCCTGCGGGTGCTGGAAGGCGATATGCTGGTTGTCGATCCCCCCATTCCCAATACCCCGGAAACAAAGCTCCAGCGCTGCATCAGAACTACGGTCTTCGACCGGCTTAATGAACGGATCGCTGCTGTTATCGACAGGAAGGTTCTTTCTTCCATACTCGGCACCGTTGATCCTGACGAATCATACATGTATTTTATTTAATACCATTCAGAGATACTCACCCTTGGATTTTCTCATTACAGGAGCTTGACCGCCGAAGCCAAATAAACCTATAATCAAAAATTAAGGGATTTTGCCCATATTGCGCCTGCATTAAGGGATATTATGGAATGAAAGAACTATTGGAAGCGGCCCTGGCAAACCGGGCCCATGAGTATGCGGCAATCCCCACCTCCGCCCTGACCTTTGTTCCGGAATTGCTCAAAGCCTGTGAATCAAATATATGCGGAAATTATAACAAAAACTGGGCCTGCCCGCCGGGGGTTGGCACTATGGAGGAGCAGCGCCGGAAAATACTGGCCTGGGCCAATGCCATGGTCTTTACCACCAGGTATCAGTTGGAGGATTCCTTTGATATTGAGGGGATGACCGAGGCCAAGCACATTCACGACCGGCTTACCCGGGAAATGCGCGAAAAATTTGGCGACCGGCCGATTTACGGCGCCGGGGGCTGCAACATATGCGACAAGTGCGCCTACCCCGAGCCCTGCCGGAACCCTGGGAAGGTCTATTCTTCGATTGAAGCCGCAGGCATCAACGTGACGGAATTGAGCTATGCCGCAGGGATCAAGTATAATAACGGGGAGAACACGGTAACCTATTTTTCCATGATCCTTTATAACTAGCGTTTGTCTATAGTGTAGATATACTATATACTTGGTTGATACTTTATATTAAAGGGGCGTGAACATGAGCGATTTTTCCGGTAATTTTAACGAGATTTCCGAGCTTCTGCAAAAGGGAAAGGCGAAGGATATCGTAGGCGCCGTTCAAAAGGCGCTGGACTCAGGGGCCTCCGCTGCGGATATTCTGGAAAAGGGTCTGATTTCGGGGATGAACATTGTGGGCGGTAAGTTCAGGGAAGGCCAGGTTTTTGTGCCCGAGGTACTGATTGCGGCGCGGGCCATGAACCATGCTTCGGCGGCCCTTAAACCCGCATTGGCGCAGGCAGGGGTCCAGCCCGTGGGGAAGGCGATTGTCTGTACCGTCAAGGGGGATCTCCACGACATCGGTAAAAACCTGGTCAAGATGATGATCGAAGGCAAGGGGATCGAGGTACTCGATCTGGGAGTGGACTGCCCGGAGACGAAGATCGTCGATGCCGTCCGGGACTCAGGCGCCAAGGTTTTGTGCCTGTCCGCCCTGCTGACCACCACCATGATGGCCCAGCGGGATGTGGTCGATGCCCTGAAAGCCGCAAATCTGCGGGACAAGGTAAAAATTATGGTGGGAGGCGCCCCGGTAACCCAGAGTTTTGCGGAAGAAATCGGCGCCGATTCCTATACCCCCGATGCGGCTTCCGCGGCGGAAGTGTGCAGGGCCTATTATAACTAAAGCAAATCGGTGAAAATAAGCCTTTGGGATGCTTCCCGCGGAAACTATGTTTCTGAGTCCTGCGAAGCGGCAGAGACAGAGACGGTGCTGTCCGCCCTGGCCCGCTCAGGCTTTGCCCTGAGCGCCCCCTGCGGCGGCCGGGGTATCTGCGGGAAATGCAGGATGCGGCTTGTCACGGGGACGATCCGGGGCGATACCCCGGATGGGGCGGGGGTATTTTTAGCCTGCCGCGCCGTGCCCCTGACGGACATCACAATCGCCCCGGTCTTTGACGAAGGGTTTGTCGAAAACGAAGTGTCCGCTTCGGCGGCGGCCGGTAAGGGCCCCGGGTTGAAAATGAAAAAGGCCGGGGCGGCGATAGACATCGGCACCACCACCATATCGGCCCAGCTGGTCGATCTGGATACTTCAGCTATCGTGGACACCTTTTCTGAGCTCAATAATCAAAGGGCCTTCGGCGCCGATGTGATGAGCCGGATACAGGCTGCCGTCACGGGCAAGACCGCGGAGCTTTTCAATCTGGTCAACAAACAGACAAAAAAGATCCTCGATACTTTTATCGAAAAATACCAATTGGAAAAAATAGAAACACTGTCGGTAAGCGGCAATACCACCATGCTCCACCTTTTTCTGAATACCGATCCCTCAGGCATGGGGCAGATTCCCTTTAGCCCTGTTTTTTTGGAGGAGCGGGAACTGGCAGGTTCCGTTTTGGGCATCCCTGCGGAGTGGGTTATCCTGCTGCCCGGCATTTCCGCCTTTATCGGCGGCGACATTGTTTCGGGCCTTGCTTTTCTGGACATACTTAATTCCGGGAAAACCGCCATGCTTATTGACATCGGCACCAATGGGGAAATAGCTCTGTTCAAGGGGGCTGAGCTTTTCTGCTGCTCCGCCGCCGCCGGACCCGCCTTTGAGGGAGCGGAGATTTCCTGCGGTATCGGCAGTGTCCGGGGAGCGATAAACCGGATAGAAGACGCAGGGGGGAAGCTCTCGTATACCACCATCGGGAACGCGCCGCCCCTGGGTATCTGCGGCAGCGGCCTCATCGACGCCATCGCCCTTATGCTGAAGGCGGGGTTCATTGACGGCGGAGGCGCCTTTTGTGATGACGCATCAGCGGGCTTTGCCATTGCGGAGGGGATTAGCCTGGTGAACCGGGATGTGCGGCAGTTTCAGCTTGCCAAGAGCGCGATCCTTTCGGGGATAAAAATTCTCTGCAAAAACGCCGGGCTAAGGCCTGCGGACATTGACTGCGTATATATCGCCGGGGGGCTGGGTTTCTTTATCGATAAGCAGAATGCCGTGACCGCCGGGCTTTTGCCGGAGGAATTTCTTGGGAAGATCGCGGTCTGCGGCAACTTGAGCCTTAAGGGTGCGGTACAGTGCCTTTTGGATACCGCCTTTCTGCCAAAGTGCCGGAGGATTATTGAAAAAAGCCGGGTCATGGATCTGGCCGCGGACCCCCTCTTTATGGACGCCTTTGCGGAGAATATGCTTTTTATACCGGACTGACCTCGATTGGGAATACCCTAATCCCCGCCCACCTACAGCGGGCAAATTCTACCTTACCTTGTTTTATTCCGTAAGCGCCATTTCACGCCGTACCATGTCGCTGATAATCTCCGTAGGAGATTGCTTGGTAGCCAACATCTTCGACGTTAAGTACTGCGCGGATAACTGGTCAAGAAAGACCATCATATTACGGTGCTTTATAAATGGCCCTTGGACAGAAGGGTCTACATCTGGGGTGGTTTCCGTTAAAAGTTTATCAAGTTCGTATGCTTCTTCTTCGGTCATATCAGACATATCCGTTGTTTTCCTCTAAATTACTATTCCGATCAAACCCAATAAGCAAATATTTGTTGGCATATTTGGGCATTAAGCCATCAAACAAAACCATTGACATAGCACAGAGAATGTCGTCCTTCGGAATGTGGTGGTCAAATGCCGACCGGTTAAACTCATAAGAATTTAACCACGGACCACACGAAAAACACGAACTAAATGATCTTTTTGGTGTGGTTCGTGTTGTTCGTGGTTAATTAATGTCTATTTTGGAACTACTTCACGTGTTCTTTTTTGTCCCTTCCTACATGTCGTATTTTTTCGGGTCCAGCTTTTCGCAGTCGTCGATTACATCGCTGATCAGCTGATCCGCAGTTCCGGACAGGGCAGCGATTTCGCCGCTCAGGTTGTGCAGGGAATCCAGTTCCCGTTCTGTTAAGGAAAGGAGCCCTTTGTTATACCCCGCTTCCATTTCGATCAGGGCCTGTTCCGCCGCTATCCTGGTACGTTCGTAATGCCCCTTCCCGGCAACGATTTTTTTCGCAATACGTAAGACCACATCGGGCCTCAGCACATAGGCCTGGGGATCGTAGCGGGAATCCGAATCGGCGTGGAGATCCCGCAGGAGCAGGGCGGCGTTCTGCGCGGTCGCCTCGTTCATCAGCCGGCAGTCGTAGCTTAACTGTTCAAAACTTACCGTGGGGGCCATGCCGCCCAGGAGCTTGATGTTCTGCACCGACTCGTTGCTCCACGTATCGGCCAGACAGGCCGCCACGTTCCCCAGGGGGGAAAGGTGGGCGCAGGCGGCGGTTCTCCCTTCCATGGAAATGGGGATGCCGGTAATGGCTTTGATGTAAACCCCCTCGTAACCGCAGTCCTTGTGGGGCCCCTTTGCCCCGCACTCAACGGCAACCAGGGACCGCACCGCCGTCATAACCCGGACCGTGGCGGCAAAAACCTTGGACACATAATTCCGGTCCGCCAGAACCAGGGCGGTGTTCCCAAAGGCGCAGGCCGTATCCCCGGAGGGGATCGTATGGGTCTTATCGGCGATATTGACAATCTCGGTCCAAAGCTTCTCCATGTCCCGGCAGCCCAGAACCGAAAGGGCGAAGAGCGATTTTTTGATGTCCCCGTACATGATGGCGTCGTCGTGTACTTCCTTGCCCCCCACGGATTCTATGGCGAGAAAGTCCGCCCCGGCATTGGCGCAGTCCTCAAAGGTTTGAAGGATCGCGTCCCAGTGCCTGCCGTGCCACATGTGTTCCAGGTCCG
>BOBW01000098.1 GCA_026002595.1 Spirochaetia bacterium
ATATAGACCCCATGGGCCTTTACGCTGTTCCCATATTGGGCTGCCTGGGTAAGGCCTTCCGGAAACGGAGCAACTTTCTGTTCCCCCTTTTCGTTTACTACTATTTCCGCCTGATATTCTATTACCCAACGGCGAATCTGCAATTCAAATAGCTGCCGCTTTTCATAGCCCCGTGTCTCCCATTTTCCGGGGGACAAACTTTTGCGTTCTATCTTAGACTTGTTCGAGAACCCTAAGTTCGTAATTCAAAATTAATGATACCACAAATGAGGGACATTCTCAGTAAATGGCGTGTGCAATGATTTCGGTAAGGATATGTCATACTCTTAAATGTTTTTATCTTAGCATTAATATGTTCAATGACCACCCTTTCCCTGAAAAGCCGTTTGTTATATGCCTTTTCCCGCCGGGAAAGCTTATGATATTTACTTTCCTTTTTCGGTATTTGACTATTGGCATGATGATTCTCAATTCCCAAATATCCAAGGTCAGCCTGTATCAATATTGACGGGTCAACCATTTTTCCAATGGTGTTCTTGAACAATTTGAAATCATGAACACTGCCGGCGGCCTCCCGTATATCCAGAATATTCCGGTTCTCCCGATTGATAATCACTTGCGTTTTTATCGTATGCTGCTTCTTTTTCCCCGAATAATACGCTCTTTGTTTTTTTTAGGGCGTTGTATCGGACTTTCCGTCACATCTACAACGATATATTCTATGGTGTTCTCAGCTTCCTTGAGTATCCTTTTACCGGGCAGGCAGAAGGTTTTATCTCTTTTCAGCGTATCCTCAACCCATTGGATTGTTTCACAGACGGTGCTTTTACTGACCCCGTAATCCACCCCGATGGATTCCATCGTGCGGTACTCCCTCAGGTATTTTAAGGTTATCTTTAGCTTGTCCCCGATCGATAGCTTCGGCGGACTGCCTCCGTATGTATGCCGTTTGTTATACTCTTTTTGGAGTATTATTTCCATGCTTTCAAAGGTTTCCTGCCTTACCCCAAACAGCCTTTTAAATACCGCTTCTTTGGCTTCTGTTGCCTTTCTTCCACGTTCCATCCTTTATTGTATCATTCTTGGGGTTCTCGAACAAGTCTAATATTGATTTCATTTATCTTGGTAAAATTATTCTGCTCCAAAAAATCTATAAAATGATTATTCATATAACCATCATACTTTTTTATGATTTCAGAACTTGCTGGCCCTTGATTTCTTTTCATCATCTCCCGCAAATGAGTAGATTTTTCTGGTTTCCAGAAATTTGAAAATAATTCATAAATATCCTTGACCCCTGATTTCTTTCTTTCATAATCTTCAATAAATGCGTCCCTAAACTTGGCGGCTCTTTTCTCGGCTTCTTCACGGTCAGATGTGCCAAGGCTTCTTTTAAGGGGGAGATATTTTCCTGTTTTAGCATCAATATATTGAACGAAGAATTTTCCATTTAGAAATCGGAGGGTATAGCCTTTTTTTGGTCTGAGCGATACGGAACCCATCTGCATATCTATATCTTTTAGTTTTTCCAGCAATAATTCCCGTTGAAGGGATAAAATTTATTGGTCTAACATAGCCATTTTTCAGGACTATGTGCCATTTTCGGCTTTTCGGCCTTTTTCCTATCGACCAAGACTACATTTAGTGTCGATTCCAAAGAAAAACCTAAAAATCGACACTAAATATGGTTGCCCGGAAGAAGACTCGAACTTCCATGCCGGTGAAGGCACTGGTACCTGAAACAAGTGATAGGTTAAATTTCACTGCTTCTTTGGGCATCTTAATGTAACACTCGCTATCAATAGATAAAGGTAAATTTACATAATTCTTTGTATTACAAGAAGTTACGTTGCCTTTAGCTATCAAGTACTATCATACTATATCAGGAGCTTAAAGTCAATTCAAAAACGAAAATGATCCTTTTCGTGATCCTTGGGACTGCGTCCCTTGGCCTACATCATTCTCAAAAGGCGGAAGGCATTATATGGATTGTACTGAGTATCCAGGCCAGACGAGTTTAAGCAGATGATCATCATTGGAAAGGAGTTTTGCACTCAGGACAATGGCGGTGGCAGCGATAACCGCATCTGGGGTTAGCATCTTTGTGCCTCGGCGGATTGCGGCAGCGGTGTTCTTTATTGCCGGCCCTATCAAATCTATGGAAACAAATTTGAGCAGAAGGGTGTTGGCTTCGGCTATTTCAGCATCGGTCATGTCCGGTTTTGACAAGGCTTCTATAGCGGTGAAGCAGCTTATAAACCGATCAGCCTTCGGTAACGCCGGCAGGGCAGCAAAAAAGGCTTCTATATCAACCTTTTTATTGAGGTGGTTGATGATGACCGTTGAGTCCAGGACATATTTAGGTCTTTCCATTATCAAACCCCTGTTCTCCGGTACCCCAATAGTCTTTCTTACTATCCCGCATCTTGCGGATTTCCGCCTCTACATCGACATCTTGGCCCCAGGCTTTGCTGTCCTTCCATATTCCATGGAACTCTTTAAGAGAATATAGGGAAGGGTCGGCCTCAGCCGCCTCTGCACGCCGATCCGCTTCCGCTATGGCTTCTTCCAGGGTGGCGTAACTCGGGGGGAAGCGAACCTTGCCAATCGCTGCCATTGCCTCTGCGATTTGTTCCGCCGTTGGGTGCAGATTGAGGCCGTCCTCGTCATCCTCGCCGGGGACATCAGGCCGCGGACTAAAGACCGATTGGTCTGCGGTTTTTTGGTCTGTAGCCGGGGTAGGGAAAGAAAGGACCACATTGACGGTTCCCGCCGGAACAGTTTGCGGAAGGTCAATCGTCAAATGCCTGGTGGCTTTGGGTATGGTAAGGGTCTTTTCTATGGTCATTGGAACCTCCGGAGTTCTTAAAATATAGGGGTATTATGACCTTTTTACAAGGACGAATAGGAATGAACCAACCTAATAGAACAACAGCCTCGTCAGCTCTGCGGGGGGAGGGGGACTGATTGTGGATTGAGTAATCTTTCATGTTACCCCGTATATTGGCTGCGGAAGTGATTTTTTGGATACTTCGGCCTTCATGATAAAGCGGGTTATTTCAGAATCATGAAACCAAAGCTCCATTCCGCATGATCCGTAGGGTGGGGCGTTTTCAAGGATTTTAAGCAAATCCGGTTTGATAGATTCCAATAATGCCAATGCTCGATTTTCCTTATTCTCCATATCCATCATTAGCCTCCGGTGGTTTGCCGTCAGACCGGATGTCTGATGGTTCCGGCCATGCCGCAGCTGCAAGCCCTACAAAATAGGACGCCGGAATAAGTACCCGTCTACCCAATCTTATTGCCTTTATTTCACCGCTTGATAGTTTGCGATTAACGGTAACCTTTGAAATTCGCAGAATCTTTGCTGTTTCATCTATGGTAAAGAATTGTGGCATTTCCATAAAATGTACCTCCTACAATAACAATTTTTGAAAACATAAATCTAACTCACAAAAGGAAAGATTGATTTTTGGGTATAGCTTCGCTAAAACAGGTCCAGCCTGTTTTTCCCAGGTTGAATAACTGAATTAAAATTGTGGATACGGATTGCCTCACGACAATCTTTTCGCTCCACTAAGCTCACCCCCAGCCGGAACATGGTGGGATAAGGCCGGACTTACCAAATCCTACAAACATTGTTTGTAAACCCGGATTACCGTACAATCGGACTGGAATGTCCGCCGGACCTCTGGTCCGCAAACCCTCAAAATAAGCATCATCCAGATTTTTCAAGATGATATTTATCAGGAATCTTTACATCCCACTTTTGTGAGTATTCCCATAACAGGTCATCGGTTATTGAAAGCCACTCAATCACATGGGCTTTATGCCACACCCTGCACCCACCGACTTTTTTGCTATTGCTCCCACAGCAGGGTTGAAGCCAGGGGGATTTCTTGCAGGTCGAATAGGTAGCGCCGCCTTTGATTTTTAACGCAAACCCGAGCATTATCCATTCAGGGTATTTATCCTCATTTTTATAGAGTTCTCCTCCCCCGCTTTCAGAATCAATAGCGGCCATCATTTCGGCAATGTCGGGAGGTATGTTTGTTGGAAAATTTTCATGCTTTTCATCCATAAAATCACCCTCTTTAGTGGGTAATAGATTTTTGGGGAACGGTCCCTTCTTCTTGCTTTTTTTTTATAATAGTTGTCGTTTTCATCGTTTATACAAGCGATAAGGCCGGACATAAAGCCGACAAGGTGTTTCAGTGTAACAAAATCCGAATAATCAATCAGATTTTTTAACTTCTCTCTCTCAACAGTGGTTTTTTCATCCACGGTCATTTTCACCTCATTATTAAAGACTATCGTCAATATATACTATCTTCGTAACTATGACAAACAAAGTGACAAACAAAAATTTATTACACAGTATGATTTATTGGTAGATACGGGTAGATACAGGTTCTTTTGCCCAAAAACTATTTTTTTTATTTTTTCATATTTGACATCAGTAAGAAAATTTGCTATGTTTTTCCTTTAAGAGGAGTCATAATTGGAAACGCTCGCAACCCGGATGGCACTTGTTATAAAAGAGCTTAATATTAATCAATATGAATTTGCGGAACAAATAGGGGTAGGCAATAATTATATAAGCCTGATTATCAACGGTAAAAGAGTCTCTATCTCTCTTTCCCTTTCCAAGTTGATCCAGGAGATGTTTGGCTATTCATCGGTATGGCTCCTGGATGGGATAGGCGAAAAGTTGATAAGAAACAGGCCCGACCCCCGATTGAAGTTAAACCCAAAACAAAAAGCGGTTCGTAAAAAAATTGAGAATTGCATAGACCAGATGACGCCACGACAGCTTGAAATCATGAGTGTCTATGCTCAATTTGTATATAGTCAGTCGAAAAAGAAGAAATAAGATACGACTGAGCAGATGAATTGACAAAGATTGGTGATATGGGATTAACTTAACTTTATCACTCATAAAGGAGTATCCTATCAAACGCGAAACCTTTCACTTGTTTGATTTATTGTTCAAAAAGATTATACAGGAAGCCAGCCCGCAGGCGGTCGTCTCTCTGATAAACGGCCTTTTCGCTACCGATTATCCGCTTGACAGCACGATTTCTTTCCTCAATAAGGAAAAAGTCACCGCAGAATTGAAGCAGATTGTCTCTGATATGATGATGGCAATCGGGGGAGAGGTTTTTCATATCGAGGCACAAATTGACGATGATTTGAACATGGCCTTACGGATGTTTCAGTACGGGTATCATGAAGCCATTAACAGGCAAAAAACAGGGAATGATGGCATTATAACCATCAAATTCCCGCAGGCACATATCCTCTATTGGGAAACGACCTATAAGACACCGGATGAAGTAATCCTTCATGTCATATTCCCCGATGGCACTCAACACGATTTTAAGGTTCCCACCTTCAAAGTTCTGGAACATGGGATAGCGGAGTTGGGAGAAAAGAATTTTGCGCTTCTCTTGCCGTTTTATATGCTCAAGTTTCGGAAACAGGTCAACGCCGCCAAAAGTACCGAAGAACGGCTTGTCTTGGCTCCGGAATTCGAAAAAACTATGAAAAGCCTGCTGGAGGCCGTGGAGCAGGTCCGGGAAAGCGGGTTATTGACGGAGGGAGATAGAAAGGTTATATTAGGGGAGATAAGGGTTATCTATTCAGAACTCTATCTGCCATATAAGGAATTTGAGGAGGCAAAACAAATGCTTGAAGAAGCAGTTTTAACCTGTTTTGACGAACAGGACCAGAAATGGCAGACCCGTCTTGATAGAGAAAAGCGGGAAGCAGCACAAAATTTACTTAAAGCCAGGGTTGCACCGGATATTGTCGCTCAATCCCTTGATTTACCATTGACCGAAATCGAAAAGCTCACCAAAACCGCATCTTCCAGCAATAGCGACAACCAAACCCGGAAAAATAG
>BOBW01000099.1 GCA_026002595.1 Spirochaetia bacterium
TTGCTTCGCAAAGCCCTTATTCGGGCAACAAAAACGTCGCAAACCTTTCACGTTAAACGCAATAAAATCTGGACGTCTGAAGATTTCGCCCCGCATCCTTGCGGGGCGATGAAAGGAATTATAAAAAGAATTGTGCTAAGCGGCTTCGCCGCTATATTGACTAATAATATTTTTTATTATAGAATTGTAATTATGAAAATTCATACAAAAGGAATAAATCAGGCCTAATGAAAAACAGAAGAAAAATTATATTAATTCTAATCATTGCTATAGTTATTATTTTGGTATTATTTATTCCTGTTCAATGTACAGTGCTTGAATATTCAGAACCTGAAACTATACCTCTTTGCCTGGCAATATTTGCATATATTTCATACGTTTTTGGTATAATAAGATTTATTGCAATAGTTTTATTGGTATTTTTAATAATAGTATTAATAAAATACATTAAGAATAAAGGATGGGAAAAATAATAATTATGCTAAGCGGCTTCGCCGCTAGTTAAAAATAAGAACCCGTGCGCCCTCCATGGCGCCCGGCTAACGTAGCAGATTTTACTGCGTTTAACATACGCTATACGCTGCGCCGCAGTAGCGGCTTGGCCTACAGAAAAACGCAGTCGGCCTACGGCCTTTGTGCGTTTTTCTTCCGGCACATTTTTGCAGTTGCTGGAAACCTGCGGTTTCCTTTATCGCAACCGCAAAAACGTCGTATAGCTTTCACGTTATGTGCCATTTGTCCTAAGATTTATTGTGATTATTGTATAAAATATGGTTGACAAAATATTTTATATGAATATAATCTATAGAAGGAGGAAGAAATAAAATGGAAAATCTTAATTGTCTATGCCCAAATAAGGAATGTCCAGCACATGGGGAATGTAAGGCTTGTAGGGCGCTTCACAAAAACAGAAAGACATACTGTCAATCGGATGCATCGCAAAAAGCTTTTATGAATTTCGCCTTTAAAATCTATTTCTTAAAAAAGTTAATTAATGGGATGATTAGCAGGGAAATTAAGAAAATGTAAACACAGTGATAGTTATATGTAGGGGATTTTCCTCTATGCCCCCTATAAAGGGTGGACTATATCATAGGTGAGTGTAAAGCTCGCCCTGTTATTTTTTTGTTTATCAGTGTATGGTTAGCCACTATAAAAATAATTGTAAGAGCTTTGTATAATTATTAAAAACATATTTTAGAAATAATATAATAGAAAATAATGGTGTACGGACAAACGGCACATAACATACGCTATACGCTGCGCCGCAGTAGCGGCTTGGCCTACGAAAAAACGCAGTCGGCCTTTGGCCTTTGTGCGTTTTTTCTCCGGCACATTTTTGCGGTTGCTGGAAACCTACGGTTTCCTTTATCGCAACCGCAAAAACGTCGTATAGCTTTCACGTTATGTGCCATTTTTTCTAAAAAAAGTGCGCCGCATCCTTGCGGCGCAAGAAACAATATGATATAATGAAAAAGTCATATTATGACATTATTATTCAAGGAGAAAATCATGAAGAAATTCACACTTTTTTCAGTTTTTTTGTTTGTCTCTATTTTGGCTATGGCGGAAATTGCTGATATACCATTTGTTCCAGAGGAGTTCGATGTTGATATATTACAATATCCACATATGGTGTTAATGGATAATCCATCTTCAGAACAGCTTGATACCCATTATACTTTTACTGATAAAGCATCAAGTTATCAAATTCGTTATACATTTTTTAAACAAACTGTTCCTGATAGGAAAGACATCAAGATGGCATATGTCATGTGTATTCTCCCGGTAATATTTAATGTTGCTGGTTATGAAACGGATCAGGTGGCAAATTTTAATGATAGCGATGTAAAAAATGAATTCAATGGAGATTTTGGTAGTACCGTTTTTATTATGGATCCGAAATCTGATTTTGGAAAGGGTTATAAATATATTATGCTGGATTTCTTTTATAAAAATAATCAAGGGATTGTTGTACGATCAATGTTGTTCAATGATTTAAATTTTGTACAAGGTAAATATTTCTTGGAAATATATCATTCATTTAAATTTCATGAATAAAATGTAAGAATAGGCTGTTTGCCCTCCATGGCAAACAGCCTAGAAAAAACGGCACATAACATACGGTTTGCGGTTCGGGGCTAAAGCCCCTCCGGGTTCCGTTCGCCTAGGTCAGTCGCTGCGCTCCTTCCCACGGCTCACTCCACCCACATTTTTTGCGGCGCTGGAACGCTTCGCGTTCCTTTATCGCGCCGCAAAAAACGTCGCAAACCTTTCACGTTATGTGAAATTTTTTACCCAAGATTGGTTGACAAAATAAAAATGTTATATTATAATGGGGCATTATGTTACAATTTTTTATCGGAATAATCATTTTACTGGCTTTTTACGCTATTATTATCAATAAAGTTGATAGTGGAAGGTGTTTTCGATATGAATACATTATTAAAACAGTAGCTATTATTGGGCTGGAAATTATTTGTTTTATATTAGTTGCAATAAATGTATGGCCATTTTTAACATTTATATGTTTTATATCAATTATGGTTTTAATGTTTTTTAGCCTAAAATTTACAATCCAAAGATTTTACGATTTAAATTTGTCTGGATGGTATATCCTATTAAAACTAATACCGATATTTAGTATTGGGGTAACAATATATTTATATTTTAAAAAGGGAGATTGTGAGATAAATGATTATGACAAAGCAATTAATTACAAAAAATTATTCAAAAATAAACATTGTATTGATATATATAAAGATAGATTTATAATTGATGATGAAACATATAAATATGAAATATACTTGGATAAATATACTATAAAGCTCTATAAATATGGAGTTGATAATTTTTTTAAAGAATACCTGTTAAAAAATTATCAGGCAAAAGAGGACAATATGTATAAAATTATAGAATTTCCGATAAATGAATTTGATAACACGATAAATGACCTGGGATTAATAGTTATCAATAATTCATCTTATCTTAAGGTAAAAAATTATGAAATATTTATAAGAAAAGAAAATTTTAAATATACGATAATAATAAATAAAGAGAACAATAAAGTTGCAAAAGAATTATATGATTTTTTTGACTTCCGGGAACATTTTATGAAGATGAAAGATATATATATTATAATGGAATTTATAAAAGAGATTTGGTGGAGTGGGTAAAAAACTTCACATAACATACGCTATACGCTGCGCCGCAGTAGCGGCTTGGCCTACGAAAAAACGCAGTCGGCCTTTGGCCTTAGTGCGTTTTTTCTCCGGCACATTTTTGTGCCCCTGGAAACCTACGGTTTCCTTATTCGGGGCACAAAAACGTCGTATAGCTTTCACGTTATATGACATGGGGCCTAAGCTGGTTGGAAAATATTTGAATAAATACTGGACAAGACGAATAAAATATTATATTATCAATGTGGCTATTGTTGAAATTAATAGTTGCATAGGAGGGTATTGTAATGTTGATACGGACAATGGAAAAAAAAGATATTTTCGAGGTTCTTTCTGTAGCAGAATCAGCTTTTTCCGAGGAAAAATTATATAAATGGGCAGCTCAAAATAATAATGAACGTAGTATATTTATAAAAAGATTTTTTGAATTTCGTTTAGAAGCTGGTTTTGGTAAAAACTTTATGGAAATCGCCGTTAATGATACAAATAAAATAGCAGGAGTGGCAATTTGGGTACCGCCTGTAGGAGATGGAAATAATAATGAAGGGATGCCCCCTGATTTTAATAAAATTTTCTTAAATATTAATAATAGTGTACAAGAACGTTGTTATAGATTTATTAGTACAGTTATAGAGGCCGAAAACTTTTTTACCAAGCCATACTGGACTTTAGCTCCGATATTCATTCATAAAGGAATGCAGGGGAAAGGAATAGCATCTCTTTTAATAAATCGGCAATTAAAAATAATTGACAATAAACATTTACCATGTATACTTGTTACACAGGAAGAGAATAATATTCCTATATATGAAAGGTATGGTTTTAAAACTGCCGTTGAAGTACCTATTGATGTTGGGATTATAAGTTATGGTATGATTAGAAAATAAAATAATAATGGAGTACGGCCCCACGTCATATAACATACGCTATACGCTGCGCCGCAGTAGCGGCTTGGCCTACGAAAAACCCCAGTCGGGCTTACGCCCTTTGTGGGGTTTTTCTCCGGCACATTTTTGCGGTTGCTGGAAACCTGCGGTTTCCTTTATCGCAACCGCAAAAACGTCGTATAGCTTTCACGTTATGTGCAATTGCGCCAAGATGTATAAAAAAGTATACACTTAAATTTAGGCTATTGCAAAAAAATAATAAGTTATATATAATAAAAAGTATAAGGACATATGATATGGAAACGATGGAAAAATTGCGAAAAAACGGTATTTTCCTCAATTATGATGATATTATAGCCATTTGCAAAAAATATTATATAAACGAACTTTCGATATTTGGTTCATCAATTCGTGATGATTTTAACCAAAATAGTGATATAGATATTCTTGTATCATTTAATAATTCAAATATAAATTTATTTGATATAATGGACTTGGAGAATGAGTTTTCAAAGTTACTTAATCGTGAAGTTGATATTGTAGAAAAAGAATCTCTAAAGAATCCAATACGAAAAAATAAAATACTATCAACAAGGGAAATAATATATGCCGCTTAATGAAAATGATTTGTCATATTTGATTGATATTGTAGATTGCATTATGGACATTAATGAATTTACCGGATCAATATATTATAGTGATTTTGAAAAAGATAAAATGAGAAAACTGGCGGTCGAAAGACAATTGGAAGTTATAGGGCAAGCTGCAAATAAAATTAGCAAAGAAACACAGGATTCAATTCAAAATGTTCCTTGGGGTCATATTATCGGATTGAGAAATAGATTAGCCCATGATTACGGTGAGATATTGGCGGAAAGAATATGGAATATATCAAAAACATCTGTGCCGGAATTATTAAAGGAAATTGAAAAGATAAAAGAAATAAAAGAATATATTGGGAAAAGGCGCAACTGCACATAACATACGCTATACGCTGCGCCGCAGTAGCGGCTTGGCCTACGAAAAAACGCAGTCGGCCTTTGGCCTTTTGTGCGTTTTTTCTCCGGCACATTTTTGTGCCCCTGGAAACCTACGGTTTCCTTAATCGGGGCACAAAAACGTCGTATAGCTTTCACGTTAGGCGAAATTTGGGTTGAAATTTGTTGTTAATAAATAAAAATATAACTTGACCAATTGCTAAAATAATGGTATTATATTATAAAAGAGGAGAAATAAATGGAAAATAATGAAATTGTAAAATCGATAGAAAAAGAATTTGATACTATTTTTGAAGTGTTTGAAGAAATTATAGACATTTGTCCCAATGAATTATGGAATAAAAAATGTTCAGGATTTACATTTTGGCACCAATTAGTTCATGCGTTTTCTGGAACATTTTTTTGGTTAAGGGAAGAAAAACCATCATTCGATGAGGGTATTAATGGTAAAAATGTTGTGACAGAATTGGATGCAGAATATTTTGATAAAGAAATGATATTAAAAGAATATTATTCAAAAGAAATTGTTAAGGAAATATGCAATGAAACAAAAGAATTATATAAAAAATGGTTTTATAATAAAAATGATGAATGGTTAAAAAAACCACACTACAATAAAACAACAAATTTTGAAACTACATTAGGTCAAATAAGGCATTTAATGTATCATATTGGACATTGTGAAGCAATATATAGGGAAAATGTAACCATTCAGCCATAAACCACTTCACAAAGATCAAGCGCATAGGGTATACTAAAACGAGGGAAGGGAAAGGGGAATTAACAAGCAAAAGATAGACATACAAGAACTCATAGAAAATGCTCGAAA
>BOBW01000100.1 GCA_026002595.1 Spirochaetia bacterium
ATTGGCGTACTCCTGTTTTTGCAAATGCCCTTCCCGATCTACGGTGTAGATGGTCCGGCACACGGTGTGATATACGCAGGCAGCGCATTTTTTGTCACTGGTACTAATGGTGGTAAAATTGCCGCTTTGTATTTCCTGGGCATATTGGGCAGTTTTTTCATTAAACTCATTCATGATCAAATCGAATGGCGATATATCGTCGTTTGTATCATTACTGTTGGCCCGGGTGATCCGGTCTTTTTCACGGTAAGGTGTTTTTTTCCCGTTCACCGCATCCTGTATCACGCCGAATATCACGGTCGGCTTTACATGAAGGATGCTGAAAAAGAGCGCTCCCTGCACCTTGCCGCCGCCCTTGTTTTCCGCCAGAGTGAGGTACATCGGCAGCTGGAAATTTTCAAGCCCCGTTTCCCCATTGCCGATGCAGGGTTTACGCTTAGGGGCGGCGCCCAGTTTGAAATCAACGATGACGCTTACCGGATCTTTTGCATTACCGGCGGGATCTTCCAGAATGCAGTCAATGATCCCTGTGATGCAGTAATCCTGATCCGGAGCATCCCAGGTGTATTTCTTTTCGGTGCCGATAATCCGGTAATTTGCAAAGTAACGTAAAAAGGCAATCAGAAAAACCCTGACCTGCTCCTGTACCGCCCCCTGCTGTTCCCGCAGCAGCCGCAGGGTCAGTGCGCTTAAAGCATAAGTTTCCCCTGACAGCCTGGGAAGCAGGGCGAATGTTTCAGTAATACTGTTATTAAGAAAACACTGATATGATTCTGAAAATGTTTCATCTTTTTGTAATGAGAGAAGGCCCCCCTCTTCCTGTATGATGGTGCTGAAAAAATGTTCCAGCACCGCATGATACAGGGAGCCTAAAATGTTATCCGCCATTAAAGTGGTTTCCATGCGGACATCTTCCAGTTTAAGGATGTTGCGGAAAAGCCATTCCATGGCGCACCGGTAATAGGGCTCCATGGCGGAAGCGGATACCCGTATCTTGCCGGAATCGGTGCTGCGGAAGCGTTTCTGTATCAGTTCTATCAGCAGGGGATCTGTGATGCTGTTATTCCTGCCGCTTTTGTCATTATGCCGCCGCCCGGCCCATTCGGTAAAACTTTCTTTCTGCAATGAATGAAGATTCTGCGGAAAGGCCGCCCCGGCATTGCCTGATTGCAGGCCCTGAAAAAAGTTATGCTCCTCCTGGTAAGCATCATGGGCAAAGGATGTTGTATCGGTTTCCCCGTAACGGAGGCGGGGCTTTTCAGTGACATTAAGCCTGCTGTGGGGAATGGCGTAACCGGAAAAGGATTGCTGGCTGCAAAAAAAGGCAGCCGGTTTTTCGGAATTGAGTTTATGCAGGTTGATGAATGCCTCAGACGCATCCTGATCACGGATATCAAGTTTATCACGTTTGCTGCGGGGCAGAAAGGCAAGCCGGGAAAAAACCGCCGTAAGGTTATCCTGGGCTGCGCCCAGAACAATGTGACAGGCAAAGGGCGCGGGCGCCGCGGTGCGGTAGGGGAGAATTGAAACCCCGGAAGATGCTTTCTGGGGAAGGTAGGTTTTTTCCTGCAAATGTTCCACAAAGAAAGTATACGGGTCGGGGGCCCTGGCATCGGGAAATGATTTTTCAATTTCGATTAAGAGGAGCAGTTCCGACACACAGCGGGAAAGGATCATGTCCGATTCGGGAAGGCATTCATCCATGTTGAGAAAATGCCCCCGGAAGACAAAATACTGTCTGCGGATTTCTTCAAAGGAATCGGCGCGGCATATATTGCCGATATCTTTTTTCAGGGTGCGGTACAGGGCGTGGGCCCGTTCTTCCCGGCTCCCCGCAGGGGCGCTGAACGCGTCTTCCCACACATCAATGTTTTTATCATCAGATTCAGTTCCATCAACTTCTTTCCATGAACAGATGCAGTTATTTTTGATCCCGAAATCAATGAGCTGATCGATCACGGCCCGGTCCTTCCAGGGGAGATGGCTGTTGAGCAAAAGATTTGCCACGGCGTCAAAGGAAAAGCCTTGGGAAAAACAGTTTGACAGGGCAGGAAAAAATTGACCCGCAGGCCAGGATGCCAATGGTTTTCCCTCGCGGTGAACCGCCGGAATGTTCCGGTTGGCAAATTCCCGGAGCAGGTATGGCTCGTAGTTTTCCTCATCAGGGACGCTCACCGCAATGGCGTCCCAGCTTAGCTGCTCATGCTCAACCAGGGCGCGGATGTACAGGGCCGCTTCGGTAATTTCGCTGCGGGCGTTGGTGTAGAAAAAAGTTTTGTGCGGCTTTTCCGCAGCGCCGGTTTCCGCAAGCCGCACAATGGTGACATGTTCCGCGTTTTCAAGGAGCGCTTCGTATTCGGCAAAGTCAGTCAGGGATTCTGAAAAAAAGATGAAACATTCTTTGCCGTTATCATCAAAGGGCGGCTTCTCCCAGGCCGGTTCAAACAGACCGTGGCTGTCAAGAAATTGCTGATACCGTAACGCCAGGGTGCAGAGGTCCCGGTCATCGTTGTCAAAGTTATTATCAACGGCGGCGATTTCCCCTGCGGTGTCGGCAGTAGTAATGGAAGAAACCGGCCGGCCCGTTGATTTTTCAAACCATGATCCAAGCTGGGAAAGCACCTTGGTGAGCCAAGGCACAAAGGATGATGCGGTGTGGGCGTATTCGGGGGGAATAAGGGAAATGAACAGGGGCGTATCACCTGATCTGCAAAGCGCCGCATTTTCTTCTATCAGGCGGCTCACAAAGATTTTCCGTAAAAGGGATGGCACACTTTTTTTGTCCTGCATCCGGGACCGGATGGATTCCTGTTTGAAGGTATCCCATGCCATGAACTGCTCCATCGCGATCGTCCCGCCATCCTGTAACTTCAGGAGCCTGTCCGCCCAAAGGTCCGCCGCAATTCCCGTGGGGAACACAAAGAGTGCGTGGGGGTTTTTGCTTTTTTCCAGGAGCAGGTCTTCGATAGGGTTAGTGTTCATAAGGACTCCGAAAACAGTATATGCGCCGAAGGGTTTTCCCGCAAGCGGCGCCGCCTGATTGGATGCCCTTGTCAAATTTCTCTATCCATCATAAGATATCACAAGAGGCTAAAATGAGTGCAGCAAACTGCGGCGATCCCGCATACTGGATAAACAAGCTGGACCTCAAGCCCCACAACGAAGGGGGCTGGTACCGGGAAACCTGGCTTTCCGATCAGGTGATCCCCGCCGACAGCCTGCCCCCGGACTACGGTGAGAGCCGCCGCGCAAGCAGCCTGATCTATTATCTGCTCCAGGGGGATGAAGTTTCTCGCTGGCATAAAGTCCGTTCAGCGGAAATCTGGCTCTGGCATGCGGGCGGCCTTTTGGAACTCAGCCTGGGGGGTAGGGGAGTGCGGCCCGTTTTTGAAACAACAGAGCTTTTGGGCGATGACCCTGATCAAGACGCATTTTTTCAGCGGGTAGTAGGTGCCGGGGAGTGGCAGTCCGCAAAAATTCGGGAAGGGGCCTTTGTGCTGGTGTCCTGCGCCGTGTCCCCTGCGTTTCACTGGAAGGATTTTACAATATAATGAAATCAAATATACAGCCATATGAATTTAATGAAATAATAAATTCTCTGGATGAAAATGAAAAGAAACGGGTAAATAGATTACACGAACAGGCGATTTATTTAGGATATGTACCAAAAATATCCTTACTGGGGGAAAAACCCGGTAATTGGAAGTGTGAATATAAAAAAAAGAAGGACGTATTATATATATTAAGAATAACAAATGATCAATGGTCTGTTAGGTGTAAACTATTCAATTTGGCAAAATATAATGATGTTTTAAGTAAATGCAATAAACATCTTATAGAAACATTATTAAAAAATTCAGGAGATTGCGGACACCATGGCGGCGGCTGTAAAGGGCCGATTGAGTTTTCAATAGATGGTAAAACATATTTAAGATGCAGACATTCTTTTATGTTTACAGATTTACTTGATGAAGATGTTGATAATATAAGAGATTTACTTGAGTGTGAAAATAGCTATTATAATGGTCAAAACATATCAAATTAGGAGGATAAACACATGCTGTCAAGTGAATTCAAAGTCAACGCAGCGCTCAGCGAGACCGCCGACGCATTCGACCCGCAGCTGCCCCTCGGCGGCCCAATGCAAGGCAATAAGAGCGTACCCGCAGGGATCGAGCTAATCAACGGCGGCAAGGCAATTTTACGGTTCAACGCCCCGAACGCAAAATCGGTCATCGTACATATCGGTACCTTGGGAGGACCTGTCACGGAGATGCAGAAAGGCGGGGACGGCATATGGTCGGCGGCGCTCAATGTCGGGCAGGCCCGTGCGGCCGGTTCCGCACCGTATACCACGCTGTTCTACGAGGTTGACGGCACTTACGCGCTGAACCCCATGTCGCCGATTGGCTGGAGCCATGCGCATCCGATTAATATCATCGACTTCCCTCAGGACGACACGGACTACTATCTCGCGCAGGACGTGCCGCATGGTACGGTCGCGAGGGAGTATTACTATTCCAGGACCTGCGGCTGCCTGAAAAGCTGTTTAGTGTACACTCCGCCCGGCTACAGCAAGGGCAAGTACGAGAAGCTCCCGGTGCTTTATCTGCAGCACGGTTACGGTGAGAATGAAACGAGCTGGGTTCATCTCGGTAAAACAAACTGGATTATGGACAATCTGCTTGCCTCAGGCAAGGCAGCGCCCTGTATCATCGTGATGAATAACGGCATGGTTCAGACGGAACAAGAGAAGGGATCCCGGGACTGGGATGCCCTGTCCATTGAGGGCCTGCTGCTCGACGATTGCATACCCTTCATTGAGGCAAATTACCGCGCAGCAACAGACAAGTGGAACCGCGCAATGGCAGGTCTGTCGATGGGTTCGATGCAGACAAGCGTTGTTACGCTCAAACACCCGGAATCCTTCGGTTATGCGGGAGTTTTCAGCGGCTTTTTGGGAGCATTGGGACCGCTCGGCGGCTCGAACGAGCATTTAAAAGCGCTCGACGATAAGGCGAAACTCAATTCCGACTACAGGCTGTTTTTCCGCTGTGTCGGAGATACGGATTTTCTGATCGAGCGTTTTCAGGACGAGAGCAAGATGCTCAGGGAGAAGGGGCTCGCGCCTGACACCGGTTGGGCGGTTCATAAGGAAGTCATCTACTCAGGCGGTCATGACTGGAACGTTTGGCGGCCGTGCCTGCGGGACTTCCTGTCGCTGATATTCAAATAAAGAATGCCGGCAAACGCATGAAAAAAATTATTCACGGATTTTCACTGATTAAAATAGAATTTCCAAGAATTTAAACCACGAACGACACAAAAAACACGAAAAAAGCACAAAATTTCACAAAAATGTTCGTGTTCGAACCGAAGGTTCGCTTCGTGTGGTTCGTGGTTAAATTCTTAAGTTTATCTGTTTTTTGGAATCAGATGTGTTCGCCGTGAATACCCCCTTGCCCATCCCGTTCCTCTGTGCTATAATCCCTCTAATGAACAGAGCCATCTTGAAGAAAGATAACTGCGCCGCATATGGCCGCCGCCCGGTAAAACCGGACGCCGTCATCTATTTACTGCTGTTGAATTTTGAAAATCGCCTTTCGGGGCGATTTTTTTTTGCACATTGAGGGGGAAACATGCTGAAAGGACGGTCCCTGATAGAACCGGGGAACTTCACGATTGAGGAGATGGACGCTCTCTTCGCTCTGGCGGAGCGGATTGAGGATGAGCCGGCTTATCTGCGGGAAAGCTGCCGGGGAAGGCTTTTGGCGGCCCTTTTTTTTGAACCCAGCACCCGGACCCGCCTGAGTTTTGAGGCGGCCATGCAGCGGCTGGGGGGGAGCTGCCTGGGCTTTGCGGACCCCGGCTCCAGTTCCGCCTCCAA
>BOBW01000101.1 GCA_026002595.1 Spirochaetia bacterium
TGTATCAGCGGGTATTGGACCTGGTGGGGGACAGCGCCGATGACGGGTATAACTATGCCCTGGTACTCTATGCCCTGAAAAAGTACGCGGCAGCGGAGGAGCTTATCGCCAACCGGCAGTATGCCCTGCTGGAAAACAAGGATATGCTTCTCCTCTATGCACGGACCCAGAAAGTCCAGAACAAGGTTGAGGCCGTAGACAGCTATGCCAAATGGCTTGTGGACAATAAGGACCCCAAGGTCCGCTATGAGTACGCCCAGGTTCTGGAAAAGGCGGAACTCTACGCCCGGGCCCTGGAAGAATGCCGGACCGCTTTAACCGAACTGAATGATGACACCAGGGACCCCGCCAAGGGGGAACTCCGATATGCCATTGCCCGGCTCATCTTTATTGCAGACCCGGAAAACCCCGAGGGCATGACGGAACTTAAGGGGGCCATTGCAGACGGCTACAATGATTTCGATGCCATGGAAAAACTGGCCCTTGATGAAAAGCTGAGCGCCGTCCTTCAGGGTGAAATCAGGGCCATTATTGATGATGCAAAACGGACCGAGGCGGAAAAGAAACTCGCGGCCGCTAAAGAGGCCGAAGCCAGGAAGGCCGCCGCGCTGGAAGGGGATGAACTTATCCTGCCGCTTCCCCCTGAAGCAGCCTTCCTGTCGGAAGCTCCCGGCCGGATTTCCGGGGGAACCATGGCTGTCGGCGCCCGCGCCCCCCTGGTGTACCGGAATTACCTTGAAAATAGCGGTACCGGTACTTCCAGCCTTATGCCCATTGACTGGGCAAGGAACTCCGTGGTTTTCGGCAGGGACGGCCCCTATCCGGTCAAGGATGAGGAGCTTTCTTCCCAGGTTCTTGCTGCCGAGTTTGTCCTTGACGGGGAAAAGACCTGGACCGGATTCGAGGTCCGTCTGGGGGACGGGGAAGCCATTGTGGAACTGGCTAAAACCATGGAGGTTCCCTTCAGGCTCTACGACTTTTCCGATGCCGCCCCTTCCTTCACCCTTATCCTCCAGTTCGGTGTTCTCTCGGATCAGGAAAAGGGCCTCGTTGAAAATCCATCCCTGCTCGTGGAGAAGCAGCTGTATCCGCCGCCGACCTACGTTCCCGATAATCCCTCCGGCTTTAGTACCGCAGGGCGGATCGGGACCATAGAACTCGACGACAGCGACAGGCAGAAACTCAAGAATGCCACCCACTTAAGGCTCCTGGTGATAAGCAGCCAGAGCGGTCAGCTTTCAGGCCGGGTCCTGCTTGGTAATCCGGTGATCCTCAAAAAATGACCTTGAGGGGGCATACCTGTTTATGATAGTGTCAATGATTCAGATTATCTTTGAAATCCCCGATGTGGACAGCATAAAGGCAAAGCGGCAGATTATCCGTTCGGTAAAGGCCAAGCTGGAAAACCGCTTCCACATGAGCGCCGCCGAAGTGGACCTGCAGGATTCCCTTTCCTTTGCCCAAATCGGCGGGGCACTGGTTTCCAATTCCCGGGAATTCGGGGAAAAGGTGATGAACAAGGCCTTTGAGATGATAGAAAAGGAAGTTCCGGTCCGTATTCAGGACATGAGCATCCATTCGGAAGAATTTTAATGAAAGGAAAAACTATGCGCCACTCGCGGGCTTTACTGCTGCTTCTCTCTGTCATCCTTTTCAGCTCCTGTATGGGTGTCAAGGCGGACATCACCCTTAAAGCGGACGGTTCCGGCCGGATCAGTCTGGAATACCGGGTTTCCCGGCAGATGGAGAGTCTGGGGCAGCTGGACGGCAACCTGAATCAGCCCACCATCCCCATTGGCCGGCAGGATTTTGAACGTTCTTTGGCCCGGCTCCCCGGCCTTACCCTGTATTCCTTTTCTTCAAGGCAGGATGAAAAAAATATTATCAACCGGGCGGAAATTGATTTTGCCGGCCTCGAAGCCCTGATCCCCTTTCTGGATGCCGCCGGGGAGGGGGCATCCCTGGCCCGGACCGGGGACAAAACCAGCCTGCGCCTCACCTTAAGCCGGGGATCAGGTAATATTGATCCTGAACTGCTTTCCCTGGCGGCGGCTGTTTCAGCGGGCTATGAAGCTGCAATAAGTTTATCCGGCCCCGCAACCACTGACCTGAACCTCTTTGACCATGCGGGAAAGCCTATCCGGGACCTGAATGGCGCCGAATGGGTAAAATCCGGCAAAAAAGCATCCATCGCCATACCGCTTTCAGAGCTTTTATCCCTCAGGGAAGGGCTGGAGCTGGAATTTACCTGGTAATGGGAATTTCCCGTACCGCCCGTTGAACATAGGCTTCATCTACCGTAAAATACAGCGCTTCAGCCCGGAGTTCACCGGAAAAATCCCCGGAAAGGATGATTTCCAGTTCCATGGGATTGGGCGGCCCTTCGCCGAGAAAAAATTCTACGGAGCGAGTTCTCTCATCAATGCGGTAAGGCATGGGGGCGTAATGGATGAGCAGGGGATCGCTGCCGGCGCTCTCCGGTTCACTTATGAGGGAAAGATCAAAACGGACCGGGTTCTCCGCCGACAAAAGGCTTAGATTCAGGATGAGCCGGTCCGGACCGAAATTTGTGTTGAACTGCCTTCTGCTTTTAATGTCCACCATCAGGGATTCTCCTTCGGCAGGCATTGGAGCGATTTGTTCCCGAACTTCCGCCCCTGTATTGAGGGGCGGAAGCATACGGCGGCTGTAAAGGAAGCCGCCCACGGCCCCAAGGGAAACATAGGCGAGGATGGTGCATATCACTATGGAAACAGGCCGGTGGAGGATAAGGGCCAGAAGCACAAAAAAGAAGGGCGGCGCCCAGAGGGGCAGCAGGCGGATATCAAAATAGACGCTGATATACATTCCCGCGATAATCAGGACCGCCGCGCAAACGCTGACCAGTCTTCTTTTTGAAAAAACCTTGGGGTGGAACGCGAAAAAGATGGCGGCAACGATGAGCGCCGCTCCCCCCGCAAGAAAGGTAAATACCAGCAGGGGCCCCGAAAGGAAGATCGGAGCCGTGCCCGGCAGGGAAATGATCACATAGCGCCTGTCCCGGCTTTTTCCTGCGTCCAGGGAAGCGGCATACCGGAAGAGGAATTCCCCCAGGTCATCCGGGGCAATGCCGGAAATATCGGCCTGGACGGCATCGAGGCCCTGGGCATGGGCGTAGGCCAGGAGCGGCGATCCCCCGGAAAAACCGGTTTCCCCGTAGCTTAAGAAATTCGACCCCGCCAGGGACCAGGGAATATTCATATCCGTGCAGAGGCCGCTGATATTTTTAAGTGCCCCCAGGGATGTAACCCCCTCCGCCGACCGGTATTGAAAACTCAATTTCCCGGCCGCGCCCGGATTGGCAGATGCGGCATCCGGCATGTCCAAAAACATGAAGAATGCGTTTTCCGGCTCCTCCAAAATACCGCAGAGATCATCAAATCCCGAATGGGGCCGCTTTTGCAGCTCAGGGGGAAGCAGGGAGCCCTCGTCCCCCAGGAACGCAACGATGAAGCCCCTGTTTTCCTGGCCCGATGTTTGTACCCTTTTGATAAATTCCAGAGCGGAAGCAAAACGAAGGGGCAGTTCGGCTCCCTTGTTACCGGCCAATGGAATAGCCAAAACAAAGGAAGGCGGAAAATTCTCCGGGGCCGCATCTCCGGCAGTTCCGCCTGCGGGGAGGGACACCAGCAGGGATGAACCAAAGCCCCCATACTCGGCAAAAAGGGATCGTTCTTCAAAGGGGATATTCCGTTCCACGAGGATTGTTTTGACGGCTTCCCGGTTTGCGTTTTCGGCGTTCCCAGGCAGGATTGACCCGGTTTGCGCGGCAAGGGGGGGAATCAGTATAGAAAAAAGGCAAAAGGCCAGCTTCAGTTTGAAATGTTCCACGGGTCAAACATAGTGCGGCAAGGGATTACAGTCAACGGCCGCACGCTGTCCGTGGGCGGGCTGCAATTAAGTCTTACAGAAATATTTGACATAGGGTATACTGGGCCGGAAAAGGCGGTTTTATGGCGGCGAAAGAGGCAAAGGCCCGGATAAAGATCAACAAGCTCCTCGAAGAATCCGGCTGGCGATTTTTTGATACCGCTGAAGGTGCGCCCCAAGGGCGGGCAAACATCCTTTTGGAGAACAACGTAAAGCTCACCGAGACCAAGTTTGACGAATTTGGTCAGGACTTTGAGAAAACCAAAAACGGCTTCATCGACTTCCTCATGCTTGATAATCAGGGTTATCCCTTTATCGTGCTGGAAGCCAAGGCCGAGGACAAGAACCCCCTGTTCGGCAAAGAGCAGGCCCGCCGTTATGCCGAAGTCCAGCATTGCCGGTTCATCATTCTGTCCAATGGGAATAGCCACTACTTTTGGGATTTGGAATGCGGCAACCCCAGCATCATAAGCCGCTTTCCCACCCCGGAAAATGTGAGCAGTATTGATGAATTCGAGCCGAATCGAAAGGCTCTGGCGGATGAACTTATTGACAGCGATTATATTGTGCAAACCCAAAAGCCGGATTACCAGAAAGACCCGTCGTATCAGAATGAAAAAACCCGTAACGATTTTGTTAAGGTAAATAATCTGCGGTTCCTGCGGCCCTATCAAATTAAGGCGGTGCAGGCGCTACAGCGGGCGGTTGCCGCCGAAAAAAACCGCTTCCTTTTTGAGATGGCTACGGGAACCGGAAAGACCCTGGTGTCAGCCGCAGTGATCCGGCTTTTTCTGCGGACCGGCGACCCCCGGCGGCGGGTACTGTTTCTGGTGGATCGGGTGGAACTGGAACGGCAGGCCGAAAAAGCCTTTAACGCCTATCTGAAACCCGATTACATCACCCGCATTTACAAGCAGCATCGGGATGACTGGCACAATGCAAATATCGTGGTGTCCACCATTCAAACCTTTCTTTCCAGGAACCGGTACAAACGGGAGTTCGCGCCGGGCGATTTTCAACTGGTGATCTCCGATGAGGCTCATCGCAGCATAGGCGGGAACAGTAGGGCGGTGTTTGAATACTTCATCGGGTACAAGCTGGGGCTTACCGCAACGCCAAAGGATTACCTGAAGCATGTGGATGCCGCAGCATTAGGCGCCGATGACCCAAGAGAACTTGAGCGGCGTTTGCTTTTGGATTCCTACAAAACCTTCGGCTGTGAGACCGGGGAGCCGACCTTCCGCTATTCATTGCTGGATGGGGTTAAAGAGGGCTTTCTGGTAAACCCAATAGTGATTGATGCCCGGACGGAGATCACCACCCAACTGCTTTCCGACAAAGGCTATGCGGTAATCACCTTGAATGAAGACGGTGAAGAAGCGGAGGAAATTTTTGGCTACGAGGAATATGAGAAGAAATTCTTTTCCGACAATACCAACCGGGCCTTCTGCAAGGTTTTTCTCGAGAACGCCCTGACTGATCCTATTAGCCGTGAGATCGGTAAAACCATTGTTTTCTGCGTTTCGCAAAACCATGCGGCAAAAATCACCCAGATTTTGAATGAATATGCCCACGCTATGTTTCCCGGCAAATACCAGTCCGATTTTGCCATTCAGGTAACATCCCGAATTGCCGATGCCCAGCAGTTTACCGTGAACTTTGCCAACAACAAACTATTAGGCTCCGGCAATTTTGATCCCGCTTATATCACCAGTAAGGCCCGTGTCTGCGTAACCGTGGGGATGATGACCACCGGCTACGACTGCCCCGACATCCTCAACCTCTGCCTGATGCGTCCGATTTTCTCCCCCACAGACTTTATCCAGATAAAAGGCCGGGGAACCCGGAAGCACG
>BOBW01000102.1 GCA_026002595.1 Spirochaetia bacterium
CCGTGGTTTCAAGGTCAAAAAAAAGAAGGTCCCGGGGATTCGCTTGCTCCGCAAGAGCGAGGTCGGGGATCAGGACGGGCAGGGCCGCGGGCAGTTCCGGTGGGAGGGCCAGGGGGATATCCAGCAGCGTGGTGCGCTTGAGGGTTTGAAAACCGGCTTCAACAAAAGAGGAGCCGGCGATGAGCGGGGGAACCGGGGATGCGTCAGGCACAGGCTCTCCGCCGGGCTCCTCATCCCCAACCGCCAATTCTTTTTTGGTTTCCCGGATGCGCTGCAGCCGTGCGCGCAGATTTTGTCCCATGGTGTATCTTTGCACACAGAGGCAAAGGATGACAATCTCCGTTTTTTATTCGTATTGAAGGGGTCTAATACCCAAGAACCCACTTCCGCGGGGGAGCTTTAGGGCAGTTAAAAGGTATTAGACCCCTGAATATAACCACCTTACGAGAACTACATACCTCGTCCTTTAGGCTAAACTTGACCACAAAATAAGAACGAAGAATAATTAACCACAAAGGACCCCAGGGGGTCCGGGACACATCGAACCTTCGGTTCGCGAGCACAAAGGGAAGAGGATTCGAGAACTTTCGAATCTTTCCTTCTTCCTTCGTGCTCTTTGTGCCCCGCCGTCCCTGGACGGCTTTGTGGTTATAAATTCTTCTTAAATATATGTAATTAGACTTTGAATTATGGGTCAAGTTTAGCCTTTAGGGCGAGGTTGTTGATTGCCATTGCCCCCGCCGGTCAGCACTGCCCTTTTAGGGCTTGCAAAAATTTCACGGTCCCCGCTTTGTTGCCGCCGGGTCCCACGCAGGAAGGGCAGCCGGATTTGCAGGGGCAGCGCTCCACCGCCGCCAAGATTGAGCGGAAGAGTTCGGCAGTACGCCGGGCCAGGGCTTCCGAGAGGCCGGTACCGCCGGGGTATTTATCGTAGATGTAGAGGGCGGGTATGCCGAAATGGGGGTCCCGGACCCGCTCCGCAAGCCCCAGATCACGGGGATCGCAGAGGAGAAAAATCGGGGCGATAAGTTTAATCAAGGTGCCCGCGCCGGAAAGGACCGATCCGGTTTCTTCCTCGTCCATGGCGGCAAGTACCTTCCCCCCGGCGGTATCCGGCCCAAAGAGCAGGGCCAGGGCGCAGGTCTGCATCTCCTCCTCCGGGAGATCGATGTCCCCGTAGCCGATATTTTCCTGGGTGTGAAACCGTATCTTCTTGAACTTGGCAACCTGGGACCGGACCAGTACATCGCCGACCACACCGTTCGCCGCCGCAGTTTCCGATACCGCCGATGGCTGCGCCGCATCCACAGTATTACTATTACCGCAGATAAAAGATTCATCTTCTGACAGCACCTTGATGTCGGTTTTCACAAGGCCGTCGGTGTAGTAGTTTACCTCCGCTTCCCGGACCAGGCATTTCCGGTTGGCAATGTCCAGGGATTCCACCAGATACTGTCTGCCCCGGTGGATGTAGACGGCGTTGACAAAGATAAGCTCCTTGGCGCTGGGCCGGTCCATCTCGCCGATGACGGCATTGCGGCCCTTGGTGACATCGATGATCACCACATTGTCAGCCGTGGCGGACCGCAGGCTGATCCCCTCCGCCGGGAATGACCGGTCCGCCCAATGCCAGCGGGCGCCGGTATGGCGGACAATCCCTTCTTCCTCAAGGTATTCCAGCACATCCTGCGCCCCTTTTCCAAATGGCCCGATAAGCGGCGGGGTTTCACCCTTCCCTACTCCCAACTCCTCATTGGTAAAGGGCAGCTCAAAGGCGGCGCACTTGATGTGATCGGTTAAAATGTAGGGATTGTCCGGGTCGAGCCGTGCCTCCTCGGCGCTCTTGCGGAAGAACCATTCCGGGTCGTTCATGATGAACTGGTCCAGCGGAGAGGCGGAGGCCACAAAGACCGAGACCGAAGTCCCGCCCCGCCTGCCCGCGCGGCCGGACTGCTGCCAGAAACTGTTGAAAGAGCCGGGGAAGCCCGCCACCACCGACGCGTCAAGGCCGCCGATGTCGATGCCCAGTTCCAGGGCATTGGTGGACACCACCCCCTGAATGCTCCCCTCCCGCAGGCCCCGTTCTATTTCCCGCCGCTCATTGGGCAGGAGCCCGCCCCGGTAGGCCTCAACCTTGATGCGGGAATTATCGGTATAAAGATTGGCCAAGTCTTCATTCACATAGGCGGCGGCAACCTCGGTCTTGACCCGGGAATGGGCAAAGAGGATGGTCTTGATCCCCGCCTTGAGGAAGGCCAGCATCCAGCGGCGGCTTTCGGTGACCACGCTGCGGCGTATGCCCTGCACCGCGTCCAGAAGGGGCGGATTGTAGAGGATGATCCGCTTCTCCCCTCGGGGCGCCCCGTTGTTGTCCACCAGCACAACTTCCTGCCCAATAAGGGCCTCGGAAAGTTCCTGCGGATTGGCGATGGTGGCGGAACAGAGAATGAACTGCGGCTTCGCCCCGTAAAAGGCGGCGATCCGGCGCAGACGGCGGATCACGTCCGCCACATGGCTCCCCAGCACGCCTCGGTAGGCGTGGGCCTCATCAATAACGATGTACTTCAAACTGGAAAAAAACTTTATCCACTTGGGGTGATTGGGCAGTATCCCCGCGTGGAGCATATCGGGATTGGAGATGATGATCCGCCCCGTGTCCCGCGCCGCCACCCGCAGACTCTCCGGGGTGTCCCCGTCATATGTTGAGACTTTTATGGATAACCCTTCCGGGTGTGGAGTTTTGCCCTGGCAAAACTCCAAAGTTGAATGAATTGGTTTCACCAATTCATTCAACTCCGATTGCTGATCCTGAGACAGGGCCTTGGTGGGGAACAGGTAGAGGCAGCGGGCTTTTTCGTCCCTGAGCAGGGCCTGGAGACAGGGCAGGTTATAGCAGAGGGTTTTCCCCGAAGCGGTGGGGGTTACCACCACCACGTTTTTCCCTGCCTGACACTGCTCCCAGACTTCAGCCTGATGGGTGTATATCTGCTCGATACCCCGGCGCTTTAAGGCGGCGGCAATACGATCGTCCAGACCTTTGGGGAACGGCGCATAACGGCCATCGGCGGCTTCCAAAACCCGTTCAAAGGCGATATGGGGGGCAAATTCAGGGCTTTTAAGGATTGATTCCAGACTTTCCTGTTGGTTTATCACAAATTCATCTTACCCTCAAGAAAGAACAAAGGTAAAGGCAGGTGCTGCCAGGGCTCCTGCATTTATTTTTTCTCACTGCCAAATTTACTCAGAACCGCGATATTTCAGGAAAAAAAAATAACCGCAAAGGCGACAAAGGCGCAGAAGGAAGAAAAAAGATACGAAACGGGGTATTTCCTTAGTCGCCTTCGGCGCCTTTGCGGTTAAATTTCTTCAAATTCCAATAATTTCTCAGAACCTGAAAGTAAATGCAATAGCCCTGAGGCGCTGCATGACAAACGCATGAAAGAATTTCTTAACCATCTGATCCCAAAAAAATGGATAAACTTAAGAATTTAACCACGAACCACACGAAGCGAACCTTCGGTTCGAACACGAACATTTTGTGCAATTTTGTGCTTTTTTTGTGTGGTTTGTGTCGTTCGTGGTTTAAATCTTTAGAAATTTTATCTTAATCAGCGAAAATTTTGGACGTTTTTAGAATAATCTATCGACATATTAAGAATTTCCATTTATACTAAATGAAGTATCATTTTATTTCATCTACAATCTCAAAAGAGGAAGGGGGCAAGCATGTCAGAAGTATTATCCATAGTGTTAGGCGGCGGCAAGGGAACCCGGCTATTTCCTTTAACCCAGGCGCGGGCAAAACCCGCGGTCCCCTTTGGGGGCAAATTCCGGCTGGTGGATATTCCCATTTCAAACTGTATCAACGCCGGCTTAAAGCAGATCTACATCCTGACCCAATTCAACTCGGCGTCCCTCCACCTGCACCTGGCCCAGACCTATGTGTTTGACCACTTTACCAACGGCTTCGTGGAGATCCTGGCGGCGGAGCAGACCCCGGAACATTCAGGCTGGTACGAGGGCACCGCCGATGCGGTACGCAAAAATTTTCAGCATTTCAGGACCCAGAACCCATCTTACTACCTCATCCTCTCCGGGGACCAGCTTTACCGGATGGATTTGGAAGATCTGTTGGAAAAGCACAAAAAATCCGGGGCGGCCATCACCATTGCCGCCACCACGGTAAAACGGGATGACGCCAGCCAGCTGGGTATCCTCAAGGTGGACAAGAACAACCGGATCACCTCATTCATGGAAAAACCGGGCTCCACCAAGGACATCAGCGATTTCAAAATCCCCGCGGAACTGCGGACCGACAAGAACCAAAAGGAAGACGGCTACCTGGCATCCATGGGTATCTATGTCTTTAACGCCCAGGCAATGGAAGACTGCCTTGCCAATGAACTTTCAGACTTCGGCAAGGAGATAATTCCCGCGGCCATCAGCAAACTTAAGGTGAACGGTTATATCTTTAACGGCTATTGGGAAGATATCGGGACCATCAAGAATTTCTATGAGGCCAATCTGGAACTGGCCACCCTTACGCCCCGGTTCGACTTTTACGATGAGGATCATCCCATCTATACCCACAGCCGCAGCCTGCCCCCCTCCAAGATAAATTTTGGCAACATGAACCAGTCCATTGCCGCCGAAGGCTGTATTATCAGCAACGCGGCAATTACCAACTCTATCGTTGGGGTACGTTCCGTTATTGAATCCGGTTCGAGCCTGAACGGGGTGATTTACATGGGCGCCGACTTCTACGAAACCGATGCCCAGAAACAGGCCAATATCGAAGCCCGCATTCCCAATGTGGGGATCGGTAAAGGGGTCATCGTCAAGGGGGCCATCATCGACAAAAACGCCCGCATCGGCGACGGCTGCCGCATCGGCGTGGATGACCTAAGCCGCACCGACGGCAACTTCGGCCACTACTACATCGTGGACGGCATCATCGTGATCCCGAAGAATACCATCCTGTATCCGGGAACGGTGATCTAATCCGCCTGCATACCAGACCATGCCCCTTGTTTTGAATGCGGCCGCCGGTGACGACGGCCGCAGGCTTGATCGTATCCTGCGCAAAGGTCTGCCGGACACTCCCCTTTCCCTGATCCACCGCCTTTTGCGGAAGGGCCGCATTCTGGTAGACGGCAAACCCGCAGCCGCAGACCTCCGTATCCGTTCCGGGCAGGTTATCACCGTTCTGTTAGACGGGAAAATTGAAAAAGAAAATAACCACAAAGGACACGAAGAAAAAATGGGGCCGGACTTGTCCTATCCTTCGTGTTCCGCGAACCAAAAGTTCGATGTGTCCTCATTGTCTCCCCTCATTCTTTTTGAGAATGCCGATTTCCTTGTGCTGAATAAACCCGCAGGCCTTGCGGTCCACGGTGATGACAGTCTTGATACCCTGGTTCAAGCCTATCTTGGGCCGAAAATCCCCCCTTCCCTGTCGTTCAGGCCCGGTCCCCTTCACCGGCTGGACAAGCCCACCAGCGGCGTCATCGTC
>BOBW01000103.1 GCA_026002595.1 Spirochaetia bacterium
GTTTCATATTTTTTGGTTTCCTGTCAGCCAGTAATTCAGGATAGCTTTTTCGGTTGTCTTCAAGTACCTTCGGCTCCGGCACCTTTATTGGAACAGACAATTCCCCTGATAAATAGGTAGCAAATTCCCGGATAGCGCAGAATTGGTATACCCCTTTTCTTTGGCCCTTATCATTTGCGCGATGATCTGTTATGTGTGGATGAAACTTTTTCATTTCCCGGAAGAAACGATCTGAACTTAGCGGTTGAAATGCTTTGCTAAATTCAGAATACTCTTTATATATTTTATAAAGGTCCAATTTACCTATCCGCGATCCCCAAGGTGAGAAAACCTCCGGTTCATTTAAGGGTTTGTCCGCAGCATCTGTATAATCCACATATTTCTCTTTATTGCGTATGGTTATCCAATCGCTTACATTACCTTCAATAGCGTGTTTCCAGAACTGATGAAAACTTGATAAAGAAATCAAGCGCTGTTCCTCTTTTGCCATGGTTTCAATACACTTATGAGGGTTAAAATTCGTTACATCACGGTGCAGCATATAATGGAGGAATTGCCATTTCCCGGTTTCAATGGTATCCGCCAACCGATTAAAATAGGCAGTATCCGGCACTTTATCAACGGGGGTTAAAACCGTATATCTCCGATCAGATTGTTCAATCTTTATGATCCAGTCCTCATTGGTCACAAACATTATAGCGCAGTAGGTAGGTGTCGTTGATTCAATATCTATCCCTTTTTTCTCTATGGTTGTTTCCGTATTGGTGATAAGGGCCTTTAAAAATCCTATACCCTTTTTTTGATGGGTATACCCCCCTTCATTGAAAACTACCCATTGGGTATGAGCAAGGTGGGCATTAAACCGCCGTTCGGTATCGTCAACAGCCGTATTATGGCACTGCCTTTTACCATAGATTCCGGCAAGCAGATTATTGACTATAATATCTTTTCCAAGCCCCGGCTTGCTGGTTAATCCAATAGCCGTGCCGGGTTTTTCCGCCGGGTGCTGAATCTTCCATGCAAACCAGTTAAGCAGGTATTCGTATTGAACATCATCCCCATTACACCATATATTGCGAAAATGGTCTAATATAGGTTGTATATCCACACCGCTATCTACAGCATTTTCCCGGACATCACTATAGGTATTGTATATCCTTTCAACAGGATTGGCGCCGGGTTTCAGGTCAGGACGATATTCTATGCTCCGATATACAGGATTTAAATCTGAATCATCACAAAGATTAAGCCAGTAAAAAGCGGCGGAAACAGAGTCATCATCGGCGGGGTCTAATTTCGGTTTGTGGTGCATATCAAGAAAATCTTTTCTGTCTATAAAATAGGTTTTCCCATCGGGCCTGACCTCTAACACCTTAAACTTTTCCTTGTCTATAATTCTATAAAAACCCATATTGGCAAAGGTAGCAGTCGGTTCGCCGCTTTCCTCAATGGCTTTTATTTTTTCATTACGGTATTGAGTAACCAAACCATATAATTCAGAAAGTGCATCGGCCTTGGGCGTAATACCACGAAGCCGATTGATTCTATCAAATTCTTCTTTAAAGTCCCGTGGTTTTTTGGCCTTGAATACGCTCAAATCGTACTCATGATCGCCAACCTTGACAATCTTTTCTATAGTGGTAGTGTTTTCCATATAATAATCCTTATTAAGAATATATCCCCGGTAAATGGTAATGTCAAGGAATATTTTTTTTATAGGTCAAAGGAAAACAATTGATAGCAAAAGAACGCAAATTTTTTTTTAGTTGTCAAGCAAACTGGACACATAGGCCGGATGGCATTCCTAATCTGTTTGAAAAGCAATAGAGGTAAGATAAAGTCAAAATATATCAAAACCCCAAAGATAAAACAGGGGCATGATAAATTTGTAATTAGGGAGTATAGAAATGGGTAATGAAGAAAACACGGGATTGGCGGAACGGAAGGACGGGGACAAACAGGATTTGATGTTCAAGGCGTATTATTCAGAGGATACGCTTGATCCCATACCAATGAATCAGTTGGTAAAGCGGATTCGTAAGTCCTTTTCGGCAATGGATAAGACATCGGCGGCGGTCATGCTTGACCTCTTTTTCCTGCACCAGAATTGGGCTTCGTTTTACAAGCGGGAAGATTCTTTCAGCCGGTATGTGAAGGAAGAATTGAAAATCAGCCGCACCTATGCCTACTCTATCCTCAACAGCGTCAAATGCCTTGTGGATTATTACGGGCAAAAGGGCAAGGATGCTCCGCAGGTGGACGGTTTTATCGCCGATATCACCAACAGCATAGACAACCTTGGAATCCGCAAACTGTACGAAATCAGCACCATCCGGGATGAAAAGCAAAAGTTTCTGCTGCTGGAAAAAGCCATTGAGGGGGTGGCTATCCCGGATGAGGAATTGGCGGTAAAAAAGCAAAAAGCGGAAAAAATCAAGATTTCCGATTTGGCCGTTGAAAACAACCAACTCATGTTTGAGAACAAACCCATCCTTGTTTTTCCCGAAGAACTTGACGAGAAAATCAGGGATTACATTGTTAAATCCGTTTCACGGTTTTTGCAGAAAAAGTAAAAATACCTACCCCCTTCATTACCATTTTTGAAGGGGGTATATTATTCAGAAACACTATTATTATCTAATCCCTAGCAAGATAAATTCATGGTCGAGAAAATATACTTATTGATAAATACAAAAAATATGTCATATATGACATGGGAACTTTACAAAGATTTAAGCCGTGATCTTAGAAATAAATACAATGGTATTATAAAATCAGAATTTATAATTTCCAATTATATTAAAACAATATTGAAAGAAATGTTTAGACAATATTCCAATGGTGATAAATGTAAAGATGTTGATTGTCTAATTATAAAACTAACGGTGAATGCCAATAAAAGCATAAGATATAAAATGTTGGATTGGTTAAATGATATAGATAAATTTATTAATAACTATTATAATGGAAATGCTTGTGCGTATTATCTGGTTAAGAATAAATCAAAATTAAGATTTCATAAAATTGTGCCAGATGGAAATGTATTTAACAATAATGAAAAAATGTCATGTCGTTTATCAATAAATATGCAGATTTTGTAAATGAAGAATTATATATCGGTAATGCCGAAATGAAATATCCAGGTAAATATGCACAACTGCTTTTACTGGAATAATCCTAAACAGTTTGAAAAATAAGTATTACATAATAGTATAAGAACATGGAACAATTAATGAACATAAGTGAAAACTTTGGACTATCGGCCATATCCAATGCTAATGACATTGAAGTAAAATTAAACCAATATTTTCAGGGATATAGCATAAAAACTATACTTGCATACCAACTGGATTTGAAGAAATGGGAAGGCCTTACCCATAAGACACTACAGGAAAGCAAAGAATATGATATACTTGAATATATCAAAATGTTAGAAAGTAAGGGATATAAAAACAGCACCATAAACCGTTCTATATCATCCCTATCCAAACTTTTTTCTACTTACATGGTTTTGGGAATTGTAGATTATAACCCCATACAACGGTTATCTGAAAGTACCCGGATTTATAAGAGCATAGACCCACAGGCAAAATGCCTTATAACCAAAACGGATATAGAAATGGTGATAAAGAAGGGGACACCAAGAATAGCGTCAATAATAAAGTTTCTAGCCAATACCGGATTGAGAATTTCAGAATTGGTGAACATTACTCATGATGATATAGAACCGTACAACAATGAATATATGAGGATAAAAATCAATGGTAAGGGCAATAAATTACGGTTTGTTTATGTTCCATTATCATTATATTTAGAGATTAAAACAGGTTTGTGGTGAAATCTACTTATCTCTTTCATACTGGTGGCGGCAAACAATTATCACGTTTCAACTTACACAAAAGGATTAAGAATGTATTTGAGCGATACGCCAATAGAAAAAATGTCAGGTGTCATGATTTACGGCATTTCTTTGCTACAGAAAAAATAGTGAATGAAAAGAAGGATTATAAGGCCATATCAAAATATTTAGGGCACAGTTCAGTCAGTACCACATTATCCATTTATACCCATAGTTCACTTAAACCAGAGGAAGCCCAAATATTGTGATATGCGAAAACTTAATGCCTAGATATACATAAACTTAATGCCACATATACACAAACTTCACGCCATGTATACATAAACTTTACGCCTAGATATACGAAAACTTCACGCAAGTAATAATATAATAAATATATAATAAAGTAAGTAATAAGGAATTTACTTACTTTTTTAGGCATTGAATATTAAATGTATGTGCAGTTAAATTCGTTGTGTATTTTATATCTGTAGGTACATTTCTTTTGAACATTAAAATCTGATAAAAAGGCCCCCGGCGAAGTCAATAGATAAATTTCGCCTGCATAGAATATTTTAAGAAAAATTCATTTTTCATGTTTTTCCCTACAAGATAATTATATAAATCCTTGCGGCGTGTTTCTGTCGAGCTCGACCGTTAGGACAGGAACCGCCAAAGGAGATTTATATGTTGTATTATCGTGTATACAAACCAATCTTAGCAGAATTAGGGATTGACGCAGCTCTGTATTATGGGTATTTAATAAACCAAAAAGAATACCGTGAAAATCAAAGCCACAAAAAAATAAATGACATTAAATTCTTTGTTATCAGACACAAAATAAAAGCAAGTATCGGAATAAGCAGGTTTCAACAATTAGGCGCTGAAAAACTGCTTGTTGAAAAAAGATTTATTACTGTTATCCCAAAATCCTATGAAGGGAATCACATCAAATTTAATCTCAAAAAGATTGGATTATTGAAAGATAAAAAGTTTATATGCGCATACCAAGACCTATTACACAATGTTGGATATAATGCTGCTGTGTTATATGGCATATTAGATGATTACAGAAAAATGACCGCAAAATCATTAGACAACACTATCGTTAGTATGCCAAGAGATATGCTAAAAAAATATTTCAGATTTGATTATCGGACAAGAAAAAAGTATGAAGAACTGTTAATAAAGAATTCAAATATAGAAATTATAAATAATACCGACAAGAGAACTATCACATACAATGTTATTGATTTAGATCATAAATCTGCTGCCGGAAAAACAGAAATTACAAAACAAACCAATATTCCACTACCACCAACCAATGATAAAACCTATTGCAGCACCATAGTAAAAAAATATAATCAAATTATGGGGATTAAATCTTTTAGTCAAAAAGATGTTGATAACTGTATGGCCCATTATGAGAAAATAAAACAGATAGAACCATTGATTGATGATTTTATTTTACCTTACATTTGGGATAACCTTCCTGATTCTGGTACCAGAGAAAAAGTAAAACCAGAAAATAGA
>BOBW01000104.1 GCA_026002595.1 Spirochaetia bacterium
GGACAGCCTTCGGATTCAAGCCCTCAGGCTAACCGCTCCTTCCTCTCAATACGCTTGCGTATCTTTCCTCTTTCCTTATAACATCCCCGCCACCTGCTATCCTTTGAGCATTGAACCCTTAGGCTCAATGCTCATTAAATAACAAACCACAGGTTTGTTATTCCTTCTCCCCTTCCCTATATTGCCAAATATCTCTGAAATTTCAGCAAGGCCGAAATTTCTTCACGCCTCTGTTAGAGGCGATAGATGCTAATATATAATAATCAGATCAAAATAGTCAATAGACATTCATCAAATTTTTGATTATTTCTGATAAATTTTCAAACTCCCGTGCCTGACTTCCGGTACACGGAAAGATAATCGGCAAAAGATACTAAAGAAATAATAACTGAAATCAAAAAAATGATCAAGGCGATCCTTTGAAGGACAAAAAACACCGGTTCGCCGAAGCCAAGCCGCTGGGCGCTGACCGCAAGGAGGGCGACAGCACCGGCGGCAATATAGGTTACGGTCTTTATTTTTCCCCCCATCCGGGCTCCCATTGCGATACCTTTTTTCAGCATCAAATTCCGGATAAAGAGAATGCTAAACTCCCGGTACAGTACCACCAAGAACAGGGCCGCCGGAAAAATTCTATCAATAACGAAGACAAGAAAATAGGTGATCTGCACCAGGGTATCCGCAAAGGGGTCGAATAGTTTGCCGAAATCGCTGACTTCCTTACGGCTGCGGGCAACCTTGCCGTCAATCATATCGCTTATTTCGGAAACGATAAAAAGCGTCCAGAGCACCGGCACGGTCCATTGGGAACCATCGGCAAACAAGGCGGGGAAAAACACCGGCAGAAGGTACACTATAAAGAAAAAAGGTGCCAAAACCAGGCGTGAGGCCGTAATTTTATCCGCTAATGTCATGGATTCAGTATGGGTTGCGGGGGGGGGAATGGTCAAGGGGACACATGAAGATGTGAAAGAATACTTTTCTGACCTGGATTTCTCGGCGCCGGCCGGGGAGAACCGGCATATCCGGTTCTCCTCAGTTTCAATGCATGATGAAGATCATGGACGGATAGAGGACCGGGATTATGCGGTGAGCGATGATGTGGCGTGGCTGATTACACGACACCCCGACTGGAAGACGATCGGCTCCATAGGGATGGCAGAATCCAGCCGGGAGATCCATGGGCAGAGAACTCTTGAGCGTCGGTTTTTCGTATCAAGTCTGCCTGCAGACGCAGAACAATTTGCCAAAGCGGTTCGCAGCCATTGGAGCATTGAAAACTCGCTCCACTACGTGCTTGATGTCGCTTTTGGTGAGGACGGTTCCCGATTGCGCAAGGACAACGGACCTGAGAACATGGCTATCCTGAGAAAGCTGGCCTTAACGGTGGCCCGTGCCGATACCGAAACGAAACGTAGTATCATAGGACGGAGAAAACAATTCGCATGGTCGGATGAGTATCTTGAGCAGATCCTTTTTCAAACTGATCTGGCCTCAGATTCCTCTGATTCGGAGTAATTTATATGCGCTCGCCCTGAGAGGGACAGAGCTCATTTCAAAGCCCATAGAGTTCTGTGTATTTTGCTTCTATATAATCTAGGAAGGGATTTACGGAAAGCTTTTCGCCGGTGATCTTCTGGAGCAAGTCCGCGGGAGAAAGCCGGTGGCCCCAGCGGTAGATATTTTCCCCCAGCCAGATGCGAATTTCATCAAATTTTCCCTGGGATACGGCGTTTTCAAAGTCTGGCAAATCCGTGCGAAGTTTTTTGGCTATTTGCAGGCCGTAGAGGTTCCCCAAGGCGTAGCTGGGGAAGTATCCAAAGGACCCCATGGACCAGTGAACATCCTGCAGCACCCCATCGGCATCTGTTTCACTTGCAAGGCCGAGATACTCACAGGAATACTCCCGCCATACCGCGGGAAGCTTTTCCGGCTCAAGCTCGCCTGAGATGAGCTGTTTTTCCAACTCAAACCGGAGGATGATATGCAGGGCATAGCTGACTTCATCGGCGTCAACCCGGATAAGACCGGGCTGCACCTGATTTACCGCCCGGTAAAAGGCATCGGGGCTTATGCGGCCAAGCTGTTCGGGGAAATAAGTTTGCAGAATGGGGAAAAGGCCCTGCCAGAAGGGGCGGCTGCGGCCGATAATGTTCTCCCAAAAACGGGACTGGGACTCATGGAAGGCCATGGATGCCCCATCGGCAAGGCAGGTGCCCCGCAACTCCAGGGGGAAGCCCATTTCGTAAAAAGCGTGCCCCGATTCGTGGATAACGGAGAAAATGCCGGAAAGGAGGTTGTGCGGAAAATACCGGGTGGTAATGCGGACATCATCGGAGCCGAGGGAGGTGGTAAAGGGATGGGCACTGACATCCAGCCGTCCCCGGTTCCGGTCAAACCCAAGGTAGTCCGTGAGCCGCTGGTTAAAACGGGCCTGCTGTGCGGTGTCGTATTCCTGGTTCAGGAAACCGGTGTCAGGCGGGGGACAGAGCTTGATTTTTTTTAAAAGGGAAACCAGCCGGTCCCGGAGGGGGCCAAAAACGGCGCCGATGTCGGCGGCGGACATCCCCGGCTCATAGATATCCAGGAGGCCGTCGTAGGGGGTTTGATTTTTTTGAGCTCTGTCCCCATTATCGCCGAAACCCCAGTACGCGGATTTTCGCCGGGCAAAATCGATCATGGATTTGAGATGGGGCAGAAAGGCGGCAAAGTCGTTGTTCCGGCGGGCCTGCGCCCAGGCGGCCTGGGAAAGCCCCTCGGCACGGGCGGAAGCGGTGACGAAATCCGGAGGAAGTTTCACCGCTCGGTCATAATTACGGCGCAGCGCATTGAGGAAGTTCCGTTCCAGGGGAAGGAGTTTCTCATCTCCATAGGGATTATCAGAGCCGGAACCCAGTTCCGTGAGGAGCCGCCCGGTTTCTGCCGAAGTAAGCCGTTCATGGGCGATACCCTGCAACAGGGCCAACTGCTCGGAGCGATCCTCAACGCCCTTGGGAGGAAGATTCGTCTCCTGATCCCACTGTAATACCGCCGAGGCTTTTTCCAGATGGCGGTATTCCCGGTCTATGCGGTGCAGTTTTTCCAATAATTCAACGGATTCCATGGGCGCTCCTGATGCTTAGTGCATAATGGCATATTCCTGGACTATCTGAACCTCGGTCTGGACCGTTACGGAACCGGCAACTTCCCTGGCGGCGGTAAGGGCCGCTTCTATCAATGACTGGGAATTGGCCACGCCGTAAAGGGTTGCCATATTATTCGAGACAGAAGCCTCAAGGAAATGGATGGGGATTTCCTTTTCGTAAATGATATGATGCTTAATCTGCTGGGCAAGGGTCAGTTCCTTGATCCGGGTCATGTTCTGGGCATCGGTGTCGGCGGTGACCGTATGTTCCAGATAGTTTTTGGCGATATCCGCAGAGGCTGCCGGGGGCAGATAACCGGTATTAATAGAAAGATGATAATTCCCCGGGTCCTGCCATTCCACATCAAAGAAATAATGATGGAAGCCCTTCCGATCATGATCGCTCTGCTCGATAATCTGCCGGGCCCGCTTGTCATCGCAGTGGAAGTAGCTTTTTACCCGCTCGGCACGGATATCATAGGGGGCAACCAGAAAGATGGAGATGACCCCCGGTACATTGCGGAAAACCACCCCGGATCCCCGGCCGATAAAGACGCAACCCCCTTCCGCGGCTTCGGTATAGATGGCGGTTTTCAGGTAATGCAGGTAGTCATCCCGATCCTGGGAAAGGGACGCCCAGAACGAAGGTTTCCGCTCATCGTACTTTTCAAATTTACGGCCCATAACTCCGTACGATTTTATCCGGTCCTCCAGGACCTGCTTGTCCACAAAGCGGTAATTCAACAGCCTTGCCAATTCATGGGCCGTCTCGTCCCCAAGGGCCGCCAGTTCACGGGAAATGGTAATGATCGCCATAGGATACCTCCAATACTTTTAACTACCTACAGTATAAGGCCGGAACTTGGAATTGTCAAAAACTGGGGGACAGAGCTTGAAAAAAATTGTTCAGGGACAGAGCTGTTTACGAAAAGCGGATAAGAGGATATTTTTATACCCATGGGAAATAATCACTTAATATGGAAAGAAGAGGGAAGCCGGGAACTGTTCAAATGCCGGATTTTCTCAATCCGGGAAAGTTCCTGCCGATCTCCTGATAATGAACTGCGGCCCTACACGGTGATAGACGCCGCCGATTGGGCCATCATCATACCGGTCGTCGAAACGGAACGGGGCCGGGAATTCGTCATGGTCAGGCAATGGCGGCACGGGTCAAAGGAGCTGAGCCTGGAGTTCCCCGGCGGCGTTTTTGAGCCCGGTGAAGATGCGGAAGCGGCGGCAGGCAGGGAATTGCTGGAGGAAACCGCTTACAAAGCGGGGAAAATTCAAAAAATCGGAGAATTCAGCCCGAATCCCGCGATCATGTCAAACCGGGTCCATTTTTTCCTTGCAGAGGATCTACAGGATACCGGCGCGCAGGACCTGGATGAGGACGAGTATATTAAAGTGGAAAGGGTAAGCGCCGCAGAGGTCTTGCAGGGGATGGGGCGGCCGCCCTATGTTCATGCCCTTATGGGCTCGGCGCTGGCCCTTTATTTACAGAAAAATGCCGGGAACTTAAATTAGGAGAGGATTATGGCTGATATTACCTACGATGTTTTGAAACACTACGGTGTCATTTCGGAAGAAAGGGGCGGATGGAAAAAAGAAGTCAACCTGGTCTCCTGGAACGGCAAAAATCCCAAAATTGATATCCGGGACTGGGCGCCGGGGCATGAAAAAATGGGAAAGGGCATCACATTAACCCAGGAAGAAGCGGCAGCCTTACAGGATCTGCTGGTGGCTGCCCTGGAGAAACCGGAGTAGAACCGAGGGACAGAGCTTGAAAAATCAGCGAGCTCTGTCCCTGTTTGTTTTGGCGCCGGTTCTATTAGACTTTTTTTGAGCTCTGTCCCCATTACAGAAATTTATCGAATGGACGCTATGGCATCCTGGGTCATTTGATCGCAGCGTTCGTTTAATGGATTCCCCGCATGGCCCTTGACCCATTGCCAGGCAAGGGGAACGGCTTGCGAAAGTTCATCCAGGCGCTGCCAGAGATCCCGGTTTTTCACCGGGTCCTTGCCGCTGGTCCGCCAATTATTGCGCTTCCAGGAATGAATCCACTGGGTGATGCCTTTTTGGACATACTGGGAGTCGGTGTAGACCGTAACCTGCTCAGGGGCCTGAGGAAAGAGGGACAGAGCTTCAAGGGCGGCAATAACCGCGTCCAGTTCCATCCGGTTATTGGTGGTGTTCTTTTCGGCGCCCCATTTTTCAGCGATGATTGCCGCCCCCTCCCCCGC
>BOBW01000105.1 GCA_026002595.1 Spirochaetia bacterium
TTTAATGATGATTCCCGGTATGTGCCGGGAACCGAAATTTCCGCCGAGGAAGCAGATGCCTTCCGCTTTGCGGCGGCCTGTCTGCGGGCGGAAAAGGCCGCCCTTGGCCTGGTTGCCCGTGCGGAACAGTGCGTTTTCGGCCTTTCCCGCAAACTGGAGAAGGGCGGCCATCAGGCAGCCTGTGTCCGGGCGGTCATAGCCCGGCTCACGGAGCTGGAAATCGTGGATGACCGCCGTTTTGCCCGGCTCTGGCTTCAGTCCCGGATAAACCGCCGCTCCGACACCCCCCGCAAGCTCCTTACTGGTCTCCGCAGCCGGGGAATAGACCGGGACGCGGCGGCCGGGGCGCTCAAATCGGCCCTGCACCTTGAGGCCGAAAAGGCGCTGCTCGATCGATACATCGCAAAAAACCGGCTCCTGGAAGGGGACCTGGGGGCTGCGGACAGATCTTCCCTGAAATTCAGGCTGAAACAGGAAGGGTTTTCCTCAGGTCTTATTCAGCATTTTTGGGAAGACTACGATTTATAAAGCCGGTTGACAGCAAAAGTCTTTTTAGGTAAAGTATAAATTCCACTTGCGGACGTCATATAACGGTATTATCCGAGCTTCCCAAGCTCGTGACGCGGGTTCGACTCCCGTCGTCCGCTATGAAATTTTGGCGCCATAGACAATATGTTACCCCCACCTCCCCCCCGTGCGCTTCCGAGTGAAAGTCCAAAAGATCCAAGGTTATATTGATAAAAGTTATATTGTGGTATATATTGGTTCTTAACTGGGTTTTTTCTCGCCTTTAAGGGGCGTACCGGCAATCGGATACGGGTTTGATGCAGTTTCGGCGCACAAACTTATGTATCTGATTCTTTCATGCAGCCAAAGCGGGTACAAAAGGTGTACGTACAGTGGGAGAAGGTGTAAGCTTCTATCGGTATGATACGCCATAGCCCTTGTTTGAGCATAAAAAAGCCATTAAAATAGCGGTATGGTTCAACTTGTACGGCGATTTTTTAATAACACCGGGCCCTGCGATCCCGCTCGGCACTATATGCTGCCCCCGGCGGAACGCCTTATCGGCGCACAGCTCCACCGGTATATCCGTGACCAGCTTTACTGGGTACTTCATGCGCCCCGGCAAACCGGCAAGACCACCTTTTTGCAAAGCTGGATGCGGGAAATTAACGCCGGATCTGAAGCTCTTTCCTGTTATGTCACCGTGGAAACCTGTCAAGGTGTCCCGGAAGCCGAGCGGGCAATCCCGGTTATTTGTGATGCGATCCGGTATTGGGCAAAAATATACAAGCTGCCTGTTCCTGCCATTGAAGATGAAGTCCCCCAATCCCAGTTAAGCAGTATGCTTGCCAACTGGGCAAAGCTCGCGGCCCCAAAGCAGCTTATCGTCCTGTTTGATGAAGTTGATGTTCTTACCGGGGATGCGCTTGTCAGCTTTTTACGTCAATTAAGGGGTGGTTTTGCCGGGCGTGGCGTGGGGCAATTTCCCGGTTCCGTTGCCCTGGTGGGAATGCGGGATTTAAAAGATTATATCACCGCGGCAAAGGGCGGCGTCGCGCCAAATCCCGGTTCTCCGTTTAATATAAAGTCTGATTCTGCTGTTCTGGGTAATTTTCAAAAAGACGATATAGCCCGTCTGTTTGCCCAGCGGACCGCGGATACGGGCCAGCAGATAACAGCCGAGGCGCTTGACTATGTATATGATCAGTCAAAAGGACAACCCTGGCTGGTAAATTCGCTTTTTCAACGCGCCACCATGCGTGTTTTGGATGAAGACAGCCGTGAAACCGTCACCCTGGAGCATATCCTGCAGGCGCGGGAGCAGATGATTCAAGCGAGGGAAACCCATTTGGACGCCCTTGCAATACGGCTGAATGATGACCGGGTACGGCAGATCATCGAAACATTGATGACCGGCGAACCGGACCAGTTTATTACACAATCCGATGCGTTTAATTATTGCCTGGATTTGGGGCTGGTATCTAAAGAAGGGGGAACACCGCAGGTAGCGAACCCCATCTACCGGGAAGTATTGGCGCGAAATATTACCGAAGGCGCCCAGGATGCCATTCCGGAGCCGGAATGGCAATGGAAAAATGCCGATGGTTCCCTCAATATGGATGCATTACTTAAAGAGTTCCAGCAGTTTTGGCGGGAAAATTCTGAAGTATGGGAAGAACAGCGCAGGCAGCGGTTTACGTATACAGAAGCATTTCCGCATCTGTTGTTACAGGCATTTTTGCAGCGGGTCTTAAACGGCGGCGGCCGAATAGCCCGTGAATATGCCGCGGGCCGCGGCAGAATGGATTTGGCCCTTGAGTACCAAAAGAAAAAATACATAATAGAAGTAAAACTACTGCGGGATAATAAAAGTCCGGAAGCGGTAAAGGAACAGGGTCTGGCACAGACAGAGAAATACCGCGATACCATCGACAGCACAGCCCCTGCGTATCTGGTGTTGTTTGATCGCCGCTCGGAAAGCAAAAAGGCCCCCTGGGATATGCGTCTTACCTGGACAAAAGAAAATAATATAATCGTAGTTGGCTGCTGATATTAGAGCAGCGAAAATCGGGAGTTTATGAGAAACAGGATATTGCCATTTCTGACCATCCCAGAGAAGAATAGAAAAGTATACCATGGATTGTTCTTGCGTAGTATCCTAAATGCTTTTGCCCTGACTATATGCCCCCCCCGATTGATAAAGTATAGTGCATTAGGTTAGACTAATAATATGATTAGCGTAGCAATTAACGATATTCCCCAGCTTTCTCAGTACGTAAGCCGGGTACATGACGGCGAGCGGGTGGTCATAACCGAGGGTGATACGGTTGTAGCGGAACTTTCAGTGCCTGAACCTGATGTTCCGAAAGATGGGGATGATTCGTCTTTTTGGAAAAATATGAAGCGATTGAGCCGAAAAGGGGAAGCAACTCTTGCCAAAAATCGGAATGGTCCATTCCCCATGCCAAACTTTGAGGGTTTGGAAGGTATTGATTACATGACAATCCTTGATGAAGTGCGGGCAGACAGATTTGGCACGATGCCGCACACTGGATGCGATACATATTGCCACCGCACTGGAAGTACGAAAAATGATCGATGATGAAACGGTTATGCTTTATACCTTTGATAATAACATGTATGAATTGGCAAAATACTTTGGATTTCAAACTAATAAGTTATAAAAAACATTTACGATTATGGATGCGGAGATAGATACTGCTAAAAAAAGCGGATATTGGAAATTAATTCAGTAATTTAAGAAGTATTTTAATTGTATTTTGAATCTTTTTGCGTTTCACCATATGGACCCATCTTTTAATGCCATCAAACACCCAGCGGATCGCTAAAAACACCCTCATGCTCTACTTTCGGCAGATACTGATAATGCTGGTGAGCCTGTACACGGTACGGGTGGTGCTGAACACGCTGGGCGTAGAGGATTACGGTATTTATAACGTGGTGGCGGGAGTGGTTACCATGTTCGGGTTTTTGAGCGGGTCGATGGCAAGTGCGAGCCAGCGATACTTTTCTTTTGAAATCGGGCGGGGGGATATTGAACAGTTAAAAAAAATATTCAGTTTGAGTTTTTTGATTTATCTAATTATTGCGGTATTGGTTTTAGTGCTGGCGGAAACAATCGGATTGTGGTTTGTGAACAATAAATTGATAATACCGCCGGAACGCATGGACGCAGCGCGGTGGGTGTACCAGTTTTCGATACTGTCGTTTTTGTTCACGGTTTTGACTACACCGTATATGGCGTTGATTATCGCATATGAAGATATGAACATCTATGCCTATGTTTCAATCGTGGAAACGGCGTTAAAACTGGGGATTGTGTTTTTATTACGGATTATTTTAGCGGATAAATTACAATTATATGGCATATTGCTGTGTGCGGTTGCGTTACTCAATACAACAATTTATAGAACGATTTGCAAGATAAAATACCGGGAATGCAAGGTTGTGTTTTACTGGGACATAGATTTATTTAAGGAAATAACGAGTTATACAGGATGGAATTTGTTCGGCGCATCGGTTGGCATTTTTAAACATCAAGCGGTAAATATTTTGTTGAACCAATTCTTTAATCCGGTTGTTGTTGCCGCCCGTGGTATTGCATCTCAAGTAAATGGTGCGGTAGTTAGTTTTTCACAGAATTTTAGTACCGCGATACGTCCACAGATAATCAAAAATTATGCCGCCGGTGAAAAAGACAAAGTGTTGTCTTTGATGTTTCAAGGTGCAAAGGGTACCTATTTCTTGATGTATGTATTTACCTTGCCGCTTGTACTGGAAATGCCGTTTGTACTTTCGCTTTGGCTCAAAAATCCGCCGGAAGATGCGGCGCTTTTTACCCGCCTTGCGCTCATAGACGCGCTTGCAGATAGTGTCAGCTTTCCGATAATGGCGGCGGCACAGGCAACGGGGCATATTAAATTGTACCAAGCGCTGGTGGGTGGGATTTTATTGCTCAACCTGCCTGTGTCGTGGATAGCGTTGTCTTGTGGTGCGCCGGCGGAAGCGGTGATGGTGATTGCTGTAATGATAACGATTGTAGCGTTTTTAGTCAGACTGGTGCTGGTAAAGCGACTTATTGATTTTTCATTATTCAGTTTTTGTAAAAAAGTTGTTTTACCAATTGCCGCGGTATCGCTTTTTGCCGCGATTATTCCGGCGGTCATCTATGTAAATACCGACGAGCATCTTTTACGGTTTTGCGCGGTGTTTGCGGTTAGTATCGTTTCGGCGTGTGGGTGGATGTATGCAATCGGCTTGAATACAGTGGAGCGGCAGCAAGTACGTGCCATGATAAAAAAGAGCATATTTCATAGATGATTGTACCGGATAAAACACAATGTACCGGCTGCCATGCCTGTTACGCGGTTTGTCCCGCCGCTTGCATCGTTATGCGGGAAGACGCAGAAGGTTTTGTCTATCCCGAAATTGAGCGCGAAAAATGTACCAACTGCGGTTTGTGTGAAAAAATCTGTCCCGCGCTGAATCAAGGAAATGAGAGAAAACCATTACACGTATATGCCGCGAAAAATACGAATGAAACGATACGCGCGGCTAGTTCTTCCGGCGGTATATTTACGCTGCTTGCGGAAGCGATTATCAATGAGGGCGGCGTCGTTTTTGGCGCGCGGTTTAACGACCGGTGGGAAGTGATACATGATTATACCGAGACGATAGCGGGACTGGCGGCGTTTCGCGGTTCAAAGTACGTGCAAAGCAATATCGGCGATACCTATACGCAGGCAAGGGATTTTCTTGTTACCGGTAGACGAGTGCTTTTTAGCGGCACACCGTGTCAAATTGCGGGCTTGAAGGCG
>BOBW01000106.1 GCA_026002595.1 Spirochaetia bacterium
GATGCCATAGAACCAGCCCTTCGTACCGCCGTAGAGTATATCGGAATTTTTAACCACCGCCGATCCGCCGCCTGCATATTCAACCTGCCTTTCCGTCACAGCATTGTTATTTGTAAAATCATCGCCGCTGTTCCATGCCAATTTTTCTGTGGAAGGTCTGTGTATTACATCCCCGGTATTTCCATCAAAGTCAAGATAGGTATATTCATTATTTACAACCGTATAAATAAAGAGCGGTTCACGGGTTATCGTTTTCGTCATCCGCTGATATTTTTGCAATTTTAATTCAGGCACGATCCGCTCAAGAAAATCACTGTATCTGCTTTCACCTTTGTATTCCGTCTGTAACACATATTCATCCCCTTCCTGCACATAGCAGGGAAACGCCTTTTCAAGGAATAATGCCAGCTCAAGGGAATGCAGCAAGGATTCCGCCGCTTCCAGGCCGGCGCTGCCTTCCGGTTTACGCCCATACTTATCGTGGTCTATATCTTTAATAAAACCACTGCTTAAGAACATTTCAACCTTGTCTTCCGTTATTTTGCCGTCTTCAAAATAGGGCAAAAAGAATGCGGTTATTTCCGCGGCTGTCTTTGATCCCCAAAAGGGATTTGCAATGGAAAAAAGCGATCGATCATAGTAATTATAGTTATAAAATTCATTGACCCACCACTCATCGGCCCATATCGCCTCCAGCTCCGGTGCACTTATCCTGTCTGCTTTTTCGGCGCTTTCCCCAAACTGCCAGGTTATCTCTCCTTCCATTCTTCCATCACGGGCGATCCCTACATTTATATTCGTGATACCATCGCCTGTGTTCACCTGTGCTATGTCACCGGTCGTTTTTCCATCAACATAGAATAAATATTGATCGCCGGTCTTTTTTATATACGCGTCTTTCCCGTCATATTTTCCAAGTGTAATATAGTTTCCGCCGTCAAATACGCTTCCCTCATTGGTACGTAAACGGTTATCAGAAAGTGTTTTGGCAGCCATGGCTGCATATACCGCATTCCCGTCGCTAAACGAGATGCCGTCAGAGGCCATTGCTTCCAGAATGCTATTCTTGTCATCCTGGGTTAATAAATCGTGCAGTGTTTTTACCTTTGCCGCTTCAGATCCGGTAACATTCTGAAGGAGATACTCCTTCCTCACGGTATCATAGGCAAAAAATGAGGCCAGTTTCTCCGCATCCCCATTGTTTTTGGTCTTCATGATACGTTCAAAATCTGCCGCTTTGATTACAAGCGGTATATATTCCCCGCTTTCAAACAAGGCTGCTTTTGCATCCTGATTCTGCGGATCGCGGAGCAATGCTTCCAGATCGTTCTTCCGCAGGGTATACGTGTTTTGCCTGAAATAACCGTTCTCGCCGCTTTCAGTGTTGGCGGTATAGCTATATAATGCTTTAAGCCGCCTGTCAACATTCCCCAGGCTATAATCATTCTCCCACTGATCGGCCGCTCCGGCTGTATACGCGTTTCCGCTGAATGTTTCTACCCTGGGTACATACAGGATAAGCTCTTCTGTGGTCCTGAATGGCCGTATTTTCTGATAGGTTACATTGATTTTCCATTCAATTTCATTGTTCTGAATATCAGACTCGCCCATTGTGTCAGGCACATAGTATATCCGGTTCCCCTTGTTCACATTTACGCTGCCGCTGCGCTGCGCCGCGGTTCCGGTCTGCACACGCAAAGCAGTGTTTTCCGCGTCTTCAAAATAGGTCCTTCCCGCCATTCCTTTTGGGGAATTCCCGGTATTGGTTATCCGCTCTTCTACCAGTACCGTTCCTTCGTACGGCGCTTTCCACATACGGAACGGCCGCTGGATCGAATACAGCGCATGATACTTGCCCTGTTCGGCAGCTGTGATTTGGGGAACAAAATTTTGTACCCCTCCTGCCTGAATATTTTTTTTGACGAATGAAAGGGATCTATCATGACTGGTATTCTTATAGTAATATCCTTTTTCGCTTATCACGATGTCCGTTAATCCGTCACCGTCCAAATCCATAAATGTCTGTTCTACAGTGCTCCTTCCCTTCTGTTCTGTTTCACTGTACCCGGCTCCCACTCCTAATCCTATTGATACCCCTAATCCCCCGTATACGTTCCACCCGGTCGATGAATTTCTGCTCTCTTCTTTATCAATATCTATGCCGCCCAATTCATCAATACTTACCGTTCTTTCCTGATTCTCATATCCGTTCCCATTGTTGAACTTTACATACAGCGTGTTTCCCCGCTGCCGAACACTGTCTACCAGCCCGTCCCCGTTTATATCCGTAAGTATATAGGTACTGTAGGTTTCTCCTGTCCCGGATGTTATCGTATTCCCAACGGTTCCGCGTACATCTACCGCAACATCTCCAATTCCGATCCCAAGTCCCCCTCCAACTGATCCGGATATCTGGGTCCCGCTGTTTATCCCGTTATTAACCGATAACGGCACATCTCCCCACGGGACCGGCCCGCTGAAATACTGCGGCATCCCGTTCACTTTCTTTATTTCCTCATATTCAAACCCGTACCGGTACGCCTCGCCCTCCCCCTCGTTTACCACAAGGCTGCGTACCATGCTCACCTGCGCATTTTCTGCCGGGTTTTCATAATCAAATCGATAACTGCGGATCAGAATTGCCCCGCCGTACACCCGTATTTCCGAAAGCCGCTTGCTCATGGTCTGTATATACCCGCCCCGCCCGTCTACCCTCGGATCAGGCCGGTTATCGGTATACACAAAAGATACCTTATACTCACCCGCCGTATTCCCGTATCCTGAATATTCTATTGCGGAGGGATACACATAGTTCCCATCTTTTATATAGCTGTATACTATCGTGTTCCCGTATGGGTCTTCTTCCTTTTCAATGTTCCATATGTTTTTATTAGCGCCCGCCCCGCCCCAGCTGTTCCCGCTCTTGCCGTAGGTCTTCTTCCGCCCGTCCTTCTCGGTTACTTCCCAATAATTCCCGCCGGTGACATGCTCTATTTTGCTGTACGTTGTTTCCCGCAGACTCCGGTATGTTGTACCCCGGCCTGTCGCCTGCGGGTTCCCCAGCAGCGCCCCGTCCCGCGTGTACTCATCAGTCCCGTCATACCGCGCCGCGCCTTTCCGCGTGTCTATTTCTATCCGGCTTCCGTACTGTATATCAAATCCCTTCCCCGCTATCCCGGCTCCGCCCCCGCTGTTGTAGGTGATCGCCACAGCGGGGGTCATCCCGTTCCGCCCGGCGGGCATTGCTACCCCAAGCCGGAACCCCGCGCTCCCGTCACTCCCCCCTTCAAGCCCTTCAAGATTGCCTACCCCGGCCGCCGGGTTTGCCGCTTCCAATCCCTTTATGCTGTTCAGGTTTACGTCTATGGGTCCGGCGCTCTCCGGTACGCTCAGGGTCCCGTTGATCATGTCCGTAAAATGCGTCGTCCCGCTGATCAGTATCCCCTGTTGCTCATCGCTTCCCCATTTTTCAAGCTCTTCCCACCGGCCCGCTTTTGTGTCGTAGTAATAGCTCCGTAATTCTTCAAGGCTCCCCGCCTTCCCGTCCAGCTTCCGGTCATAGGGCAGCTCTATCCTCACCGTTGTCTGGAACTTTGTCCCCGCCGGTTCAAACCGGTACCCGCCGCCCCCGCGTGTCGCGTTGACCAGGCTCTCCCCTGTCTCCGCCACCGCCGCAAGCCGCGTTATCCTGATTTCCGTGTCCGCCTTCAGCGCACCCGCGGGGATCACAATTTTTGCGCTGCCGAGCATGACTTCCCCGCCTTCTTCCGCCCGTATCACCTTTCCCGTGCTTGCCGCTTCTTCACGGTATACATCCCGGATAGTCCCTGTTGCTTCGGCATAGAGATGCAGCGGACTTAGGCTGCCCAATTGGATCAGTGCGACCAGCGCCGCGATAATTCTGTTCTTGTTCATAACTCATACCTCACTTTTACGGGAATCGCAGGAAAGTTTTCATATTGTGAAAGGACCGCTATCACCCCATTCCTGTTCCCGGTACATATTGGCTGATTTACATCCATAAACCTGCCTTCTTCTATACCATTGGTATAGAACACATACTGATTATTAAAGCCATCCCAATCAATTTTTAATTCATTTTTGGAACCGGAATATGTTCTGATATGCAGGCCTTTTTTCCACGGTACAATATCATAGTAAATTCCATTGATAACCTTACCGATTGCGTATTGACCATCGGTTCTGATTAATACCGTCAGCATACATTCCCCAAAACCAATAACATTGCCTCCCTTAAAAAAGAAACCGTATCCGGCGGTGGAATGGCCGCTCTCCTTAACCAGACTGCCTTCTATAATTGCGGAAACATTATTTCCGTTTTCAATGTATTTCCAGAAGGTATAATTCCTGGACTTATATTTTGATTCATTTGTTTCAAAGACAATTCTGCCCTTGCTGTCATTTACAAACAGATCGCTGTTTTCAACGATTGCGGATTCATCATTACCGGCGCCGGATGTTTCCGGGGATACGGGTTTACCGAACGCGGCCGCGCTTTTCCCGCCAAGCCCGGTTGAATTCTTCCCCTGCACCTGCACCGCATAAACAGTCCCATTAGCAAGCCCTGAAATAACTGCGGAAGTTCCGCTTACCGTTGCGGCCGGCGTTGAGGCCGTACCGATGCCATAATAGATCACATACTGATCCGCTCCCGCCGCCGCCGCCCAACTGATGCCAAGCGCCCCATTCCCCGCGGTTATGACGGGCGTTCCCGGTGCAGCCAGGGGCTTACCGCTTACCATTCCGCTTATGCCGCCGCTTCCGTTTATGTTTTTTCCTTTTATCCATACATGGTAGCTTGTACCGTTATTCAGGCCGGTGATCGTTGCGGATGTATGCGTTACGGTTTGCACCGCCGCTAGGGGCGGACTGCTCCCGGTTCCGCAGAATACTTCATACTGATCCGCTCCCGCGATAGAAGCCCAGCTAAGCGTAAGCTGCCCATTGCCGGGGTTTACCGAAGGGGAGCCCGCGTTTGCCACAGGTTTCCCGCTTACACTTTCGCTGAATCCGCTGGCTCCTATAAGGTTCTTTGCCTTTACCCACACATAATAGGTGGTTCCATTATTCAAAGGGCCGATAGTTACGTTTAATCCGCCTGTGATGTCACTGCCGTATTTTGCCGCCGTTCCGCTGTTGTTTGATGTCCCGGTCCACACTTCATAGGCTCCGGCTCCATCTACCGCCGCCCAGCTTACCCTTAGCTGCTGCGAAAGCGCAGTGACCCTTAAGTCGCCGGGAGCGGCGGGCGCAGTAACCGAATCGAAGGGTGTACCGCTTGCCGCCGGGCTAAAATCACTGGTACCCGCATCGTTTT
>BOBW01000107.1 GCA_026002595.1 Spirochaetia bacterium
TCCATAAAACCCCAGTCGGGCTTCGCCCTTTGTGGGGTTTTATTCCGGCACATTTTTGCGGTTGCTGGAAACCTTCGGTTTCCTTTATCGCAACCGCAAAAACGTCGTATAGCTTTCACGTTAGGCGACATAATTTTTCAAGTTTTTTGTAAAAATATAATAAAACTATGTAACCTTATTGACAATTGATAATTATATTAGTATATTCGCAAGTATATGTGTAATGCATATAATTGCAAACAATATTAGGGGAGTGTATCATGAATAGGAAATTGGCTTTTTTGGCTGGTCTTATCGTAATTTGTACTGGATTAAACGCACAGGAAACAAACCTGGAACAAAGCAAAAAGTTCTTTTTTGGTGTTGGCTGGTCAAACCTGCAAAGGACTGGAGATTTCTTGGGTTCATTTGATTTCAGCTTTTTGTTATATGAAAATCCAAATAAAGAGTTTGGTATAAGAAATTCAATTTTGTTTGACGGCGGTTCTTATAAAGATAACGGGAATGAACATTCATTGTTCTCATTATCTGAAAAGATAAGTTTTGAAAAAATAACTTCAAACAGCCTTTTCCGTTATTATGCATTTTTGCAGGGCGGGATAGGTATTTATGGAAATAAAACAAAGGGATATTTTGAAAACCCGTTTGCATATAATTTTGGTGTGGGTATTGGACTTGATATTTTTGTAGAAAAGAACGCAAGTATATTTTTTGATTATGCCTTTCTATATAATATACTTGATAATAAGTTTTATGGGGACAAGTATGATCCAAAATTTCAAATGGGTATAAGATATTATTTTTGAAATGCTGCTGTTTAATATTACGGTAGTAGGAAAAATTACGTCGCCTAACATACGCTATACGCTGCGCCGCAGTAGCGGCTTGGCCTACGAAAAAACGCAGTCGGCCTGCGGCCTTTGTGCATTTTTTCTCCGGCACATTTTTGCAGTTGCTGGAAACCTACGGTTTCCTTTATCGCAACTGCAAAAACGTCGTATAGCTTTCACGTTATGTGCAATTTGGGCAAGTTTGGTGTATAAAAAATCATACATATAAAATAGTAAAAATAATTTAAAAAAGTATTGACAAAAATAAAAAAGTACAATATATTGTACATAGGAGATATAAATATGGATGCAATTACCTATACTGACTTACGGCAAAATTTAAAGACTTATATGGATAAAGTCTTTCAGGATCATGATCCTTTAATAGTTACTCGAAAAAACAATGAAAATGTGGTTTTACTTTCAGTGGGTGAATATAACAGCTTATTGGAGACTAATTATTTATTATCCAATGAGGCCAATGCGGAACATTTGAAAAAGTCAATTATCCAGCATAAAGCCGGTAAAATAAAAACAAGGGAATTGTACGAAGATGAATAAAAAATTCACCGATGAGGCATGGGATGATTATCAATATTGGATAGAAAATGATAAAAAACAATTAAAAAAAATAAATGCCTTAATAAAAGATATTGACAGAAATCCTCATGATGGAATTGGTAAACCTGAACCATTAAAGGCAAATTTGCAAGGTTATTGGTCCAGAAGAATAGATACAGAACATAGGATCGTATATGCGGTAGAAGAAAAACAGATAGTATATATTTCATTTAGATATCATTATGAATAAATAAAATATATTGGATGAAATTATGTTCCATAAAAATAGAAAAATATTATTAGGAGAAGAAATATATAAAAGCATATTGTAAAAGTGCCCAAACTGCACATAACATACGGTTTGCGGTTCGGGGCTAAAGCCCCTCCGGGTTCCGTTCGCCTAGGTCAGTCGCTGCGCTCCTTCCCACGGCTCACTCCACCCACATTTTTGTTGCCCTGGTCTTTGCTTCGCAAAGCCCTTATTCGGGCAACAAAAACGTCGCAAACCTTTCACGTTATATGACATGGGGCCTAAGCTGGTTGGAAAATTATATAAAATATACTGGAAAACTTGCTTGACAAAACAAGAAATTTACGTAATAATGTAAATATGAATAGGTTGTTTGGAAAAATAGCATTTATACTCTATATTGTTGTTTTTTATAGCTCATGTTATACAACTGCTGTCAATTTAGGCAAATTCAGGAATGATATTATTAAAAAAAATCCAAATGTTAAATTAGTTGGATTTGTGCCAGATCAAACATTTTCTGATAATAAATATCTTGAAATTGAAATCATTTTTGATGACGGTAGGCATTTATATTTAACTTATGTAAACTGGATAAATCGTGATTTTCCTGAATCCCCATTTCAGTTGGCTAGAATTGGTAATTATGGTTTTACTGTGTTGCATGAAAATATTTATGGAAGAATTAATTTAAACCATTATTTTCCAGTAACATTAATTCTCAATGAATTAGGAATTCCCATTACAGGCAATAGTGGTAATGTAAAAAATATAAGCATTTTAATAAATAATTATGATAATATTTATGAATATATCGATTCATTGCCTGATTATAATGATTCTTTTCTAGTTAAACAAGAACCAAAAAATAAATTTATAACAAAAACGATAGAGATTGATGGACGTTATGAAGCATATACTATTATGAAAAATGAATGGAATGATAAATATTTCTATTCTGAAAGTAGAAAACCGGATTTTACGGAAAGCGATACATATGACTATTTACATTGGCTGTATATTGAAGATGGAAAAATAAAAAAATAATGGGGTACGGCGGCACGTCATATAACATACGCTATACGCTGCGCCGCAGTAGCGGCTTGGCCTCCACAAAACCCCAGTCGGGCTACGCCCTTTGTGGGGTTTTGTTCCGGCACATTTTTGCGGTTGCTGGAAACCTGCGGTTTCCTTTATCGCAACCGCAAAAACGTCGTATAGCTTTCACGTTATGTGCAATGCCCTAACCGTAAAAAATAATAAAAAAACACTTGACATTATAAAAAATCAATAATAATATAAAAAAATAAGATTTGTTCCAAAGGGGACTTGACAAAAGGAGATAAATGTGCATAATGAAACCACCAACCACCAACCACCAACCACCAACCACCAACCTATTTTCATTAAAAAATTATCGGCAAATATATGAATATATAAAAAGTGATTATGTAAGATATGGTGGAAAACCAAAATTATTAAAAATATTAATCAATGTTCTGTTTGGTAGGAATCATTGTTTTGTATTTAGTTTTTGGTTAAGACTTTGTTCAACTAAAAATATTTTTTATATTTTAGCTCGAATAATGCATAAAAAATATGTGAGGAAATATGGTTTGCAAATATATCCTAGAACACAAATAGGATATGGCTTATATATAGGGCATGGAATAGGCATAGTCATTAGTTCATCGGCAAAAATTGGAGATAATTGTAATTTAAGCCAATTTACAACTATTGGATCAAATCACAATAAGGCCGCTGTAATAGGGGATAATGTTTATATAGGACCATCCGTATGTATAGTAGAAGATGTAATAATAGGAAATAATGTAACAATAGGAGCTGGATCGGTAGTGGTAAAGGATGTACCTGAAAATGCAACTGTAGCTGGAGTGCCGGCAAAAATACTTAATTATAATAATGCTGGAAGGTATGTAAATAATAGGTGGAAAAAATAATTATAAAGTACGGGCACTGCACATAACATACGGTTTGCGGTTCGTCGCTTCGCTCCTCCGGGTTCCGTTCGGCTAGGTCGCCTAAAGGCTCCCACGCCTCACTCCACCCACATTTTTGTGGCCCTGGTCTTGCTACGCAAGCCCTTATTCGGGCCACAAAAACGTCGCAAACCTTTCACGTTATGCGAAATGCGGACTGAAATTTTTGAAAATACTATTGACAAATATTCTAAAAAATTATATTATATATTATGAGATACAAATTATTATTAATACTTATTTTACTCTGTTCTATAAAAGCATTTTCTGAACCAAGATGGGATGCATTTGAAATTATTAATAAAAGAAGTAAAAATATAAGTGTATATTTTGAATTTAGTGATTATACATTAGAAAATATTCAAACATTCATTCCTTCATTAAATAAAACAATAACTTATAATATCATACATTGGAAAACAGAAATTGAAAGTGATAACGGCATAATGATTGAAATTAATCATAGTTTATCGGAATTATCTGATGATGAAAAAATAATTAAACCAGGTAAATATATAGAAGTATTTAAATTCCCTATTTCTCCTCTATATGAAGTGGATAAAGAAAAACATATATACTATCATGATGTTATTAATAGTATTCCATTTATAAAAAAATTAAAACATATATTGAAAAAGTTAGAAATATTTGATGAAAATAATAATATTCTATTTACTTTAGAAACAATAACAGAAATTGATTTAGATCTTAGCGATGAAGGTAGTGGATATTTATATGTATATTAAAGCAGTCCGCACTTCGCATAACATACGCTATACGCTGCGCCGCAGTAGCGGCTTGGCCTACGAAAAACCCCAGTCGGCCTACGGCCTTTGTGGGGTTTTTCTCCGGCACATTTTTGCGGTTGCTGGAAACCTGCGGTTTCCTTTATCGCAACCGCAAAAACGTCGTATAGCTTTCACGTTATATGCCATTTTGCCTAAAATTCGTTGAAAAATTATACAAAAATATATAGACAAAACTAATTGAATATTTTATAATATGATCATAAGGACAGAAAATGAGGAAAGAATTTGTAATAGATGGTAATAAATTTGATGATTTAGAAGGATTTTATGATGAAATTGATAATTTGCTCACAAAAGATTTGACTTGGAAAACGGGTCATAATTTTGCCGCATTTAATGATTTATTAAGAGGCGGATTTGGTGTGCATGAATATGGTGAACCAATATTATTAAGGTGGATAAATTTTCAAAAAAGTAAATCTGATTTTGGATATGATGCAACGGTAAAATATTATAAAGAAATATTAAGTAAATGCCATCCTGCAAATATTGAATATATAACAGAATTGCTAGAAAATGCGGAATATAATAAAGGGGAAACCTTGATGGAAATTATTATTGAAATAATTCTGGACACTAATAATTCTGGACATGATTGTATGTTAGAAACTATTGATTAGCATATTTATTTTATAGAACCGCAACAAGTAAATATTATGATATAGAATAATGGGGTACGGCAAAACGGCATATAACATACGCTATACGCTGCGCCGCAGTAGCGGCTTGGCCTCCATAAAACCCCAGTCGGGCTTCGCCCTTTGTGGGGTTTTATTCCGGCACATTTTTGCGGTTGCTGGAAACCTTCGGTTTCCTTTA
>BOBW01000108.1 GCA_026002595.1 Spirochaetia bacterium
TCCGAAGTTATTTATCGACCTGTGCCAAGCATACTGTTTCTGCTGCTGACGCTTTGACCATTCTGTTCGATGGCAAGTTGCCTGGTTTCGTCGGAAATGTTGCTTTAAAGGGCTGAATGGTTACAAATAAATATAATTAAAGTACGGCCCAAACTTCGCCTAACATACGCTATACGCTGCGCCGCAGTAGCGGCTTGGCCTACAGAAAAACGCAGTCGGCCTTTGGCCTTTGTGCGTTTTTTCTCCGGCACATTTTTGCGGTTGCTGGAAACCTGCGGTTTCCTTTATCGCAACCGCAAAAACGTCGTATAGCTTTCACGTTATGCGCAATTTTTTTGAGTTATTTTGAAAATATTAAAAAAAATAGTTGACAAATTATATAACTATGCTATATCTTTTTTTCATACTATAAGAGGTGTGGTATGTTTGGTAAACGGAGTGATGGCACAAAGGTAACTGGGTTGGACGGTACAACACTGCTCCTGCCTTTATTTGCATCGTCAAGAGCAGACTCGGTAAATTATTGTATGCTTGATGTCGATGCCGCTCCCATGGACGCCTTTATCGAAAGAAAACTGGCGGAAGGGATTAAATATTCGTATATGGATATAACCATTGCAGTCCTTGTCCGGCTGTTCAAGAAATATCCGAATCTGAACCGATTTGTCGTCGCAGGGCGAATTTGGCAGCGAAACTGGATTGAACTTTCCATGATAGTAAAAAAATCCTTTCGCCCGGATGCCGAAGAGACATCCCTCTCCACCCGTTTTACCGGTAATGAAACACTGGCGGAAGGCAAAAAGCTGATAGACGACGATATTAACGCCGCGCTTAACACGCAAAATTCCATGGACAATGAGCGTGACGGCCTCGCAAAAATACCGCTTCCGATTTTGAAACTTGTAATATGGGGACTGAAAGTAGGCGACCGCTTCGGAATACTAACACCGGGCTTTATGAAAGCAAGTCCATTTCACTGCAGTTTTTGGGTCACCAACCTGAAAAGCATCGGTCTTCAGGCAATTACACATCACTTATTTGATTTTGGAACCTGCGGCTTTTTCCTCGCATTAGGCAAAGAAACCTATGAACCGAAAGTAAACCCGGAAACCGGAACCATCGAAATCGCTAAAATAGTAAAAATGGGCATTTCGATGGACGACCGCCTTCTCGATGGGCTTTCTTTTAGCCATATAATGAAAAGTGCTAGACGTATGTTTGCTGACCCGGCAATCCTGGAACGCCCGTTACGGGAAGATGAAATCCAATCCGCTGGAGTAAAAAAGTATTTATGAAAAATGGAAGAAATAAAATAAAAAATATTGTAAAGCAAAAAAACTGCGCATAACATACGGTTTGCGGTTCGGGGCTAAAGCCCCTCCGGGTTCCGTTCGCCTAGGTCAGTCGCTACGCTCCTTCCCACGGCTCACTCCACCCACATTTTTTGCGGCGCTGGAACGCTTCGCGTTCCTTTATCGCGCCGCAAAAAACGTCGCAAACCTTTCACGTTATGCGCCATATTTTTGAAATTTCTGTATAAAAAAGTATACACTTGACTAAATTTTCATAATTATATAGGATAAAACCCATGAATAAGCTGTTTTATGGCGATAATCTTACAATAATGAAAAAAATGTCTTCAGAATCTGTTGCTTTAATATATCTTGATCCGCCGTTCAACAGTAACAGAAGTTACAATCTCTTGTATAAAAACACCACCGGATTGCCTATTCCAGAGCAAACAGAGGCATTTTGCGATACGTGGGAAATGGATTTTGAAAAATCAGAACTTGCATCCGATATTCCCCATATAATGCAGGAATATGGTATAAACGCCGACACTGTTCACTTCTGGCATTATATGGTAGAAGCGTTGAAAATGACGGATACGAAATTGCTTGCTTATCTCGTGTATATGACGGTGCGGATTATTGAAATGTATCGGCTGTTGACGAAAAGCGGTTCGCTCTATTTGCATTGCGACCCGACTGCCAGCCACTACTTAAAAGTAATAATGGATGGAATTTTTGGGCATAAAAATTTCAAGAATGAAATTGTCTGGCATTATTCGGGATGGAATAAAAAACTCAAAGATAAATTTGAGAGTCGGCATGATGTCATTTTATATTATGCAAAAGGTGATAACTCAACGCAGTTTAATGGATATTCAATCCCATGGGAAAATGAAACTGAATACATAAAAACGCGCAAGCAAAAAGTTCTTGTTGATGAAAACGGTGATAAATACGTTATGTCTGATGCCGGAAATGGGAAAAGAATAAAGCGTTATATCAAAGATGCATTGAAATATGGTTCACCGATTGATGATGTTTGGAACATTGATAAAATAAATAATAGTTCTAAAGAACGCCTTGGCTACCCTACACAAAAACCAATCGCGTTACTAGAACGTATTATTCAAGCGTCTTCAAAAGAAGGCGATGTTGTGTTCGATCCATTCTGTGGTTGCGGTACAACAGTTGAAGCATCTATTAGAAATAATCGGCAATGGGTAGGGTGTGATATTGCGATTCACTCAATCAGGCTCATACAAGATACGAGAATAAAAAAGTATGCACTTGTTGAAGGAAAAGATTATACAATCGAGGGAATTCCGCAATCGACAGAACAGGCGCAATATTTGTTTGAACAAGACCCATTTCAATTTCAACATTGGTCAATTGAAAAGACCGGAGGCTTCTGTTCAAATCGAAAGACAGGGGACAGTGGAATTGACGGGCGAATATATTTTGAAGCAGGAAACAAACTTTGCAGTATGGTTTTATCGGTAAAAGGCGGTAATATAAAACCTACCGACATTCGGGATTTACGCGGGGTTTTGGAACGGGAATCCGATGTAGAAATGGCTGGATTTATTTCATTGCATGAACCGACAAAAGCTATGATACAAGAAGCAGACGCGGCAGGATATTATGAATATCAGGGAGTAAAATATCCTCGCATACAATTATTAACCATTACTCAAATATTTGAAGGGAAAACATGGTATTGCCCATCTGTTGTTAAGGCACAACGGAAAGAAGGTGGACAAACATATTTAAATATTTAAAAAAATTATTGTAAGCAAAAATACGGCGCATAACATACGCTATACGCTGCGCCGCAGTAGCGGCTTGGCCTACGAAAAAACGCAGTCGGGCTTCGCCCTTTGTGCGTTTTTTCTCCGGCACATTTTTGCGGTTGCTGGAAACCTACGGTTTCCTTTATCGCAACCGCAAAAACGTCGTATAGCTTTCACGTTAGGCGAAATATTTTTGCCAATTTTTTGTTAAAAATATTGATAATTATCCCAATATTCCTTAGGTGTTATAATTTTTGTTTTCTTGTATTGTGCAAATGTGAAATCATTTGTATTTCCTGTTATTAGAAAATCAGCAGAACAAATATCTGCAAGTTCTAATAGCATATTATCTTTTTTATCGGAAATTATATCTAATTCTATTTCAGGAATAAACTTTTTTGATTTTAGCATAATGGTAGTAAGTAATGTTTCTGCGCGAACTAGAAAATCTTTATAAATGGAAAATTTAGAACGATGTAAAACTTCATAATACTCATAGAGAAGCTTTTCTGATGTGCAAATTTGTATTTTATCTTCAATAAAGAGTTCATATACAATTCGGTATGGATAACTCTTTTGTATTAACGAAGAAACAAATACATTTGTATCAATAATAATATTATGCATTGTTTCTCACTGCGTTAACCTCATTGGTAATTTCCTCCATAGACATCGATGAAAGTCCGTATCTGTCTGCAAGTTCAATACATTCATCCAAGTTTCGGCGCATTAATTCCTTGCTTACCATATCAAGAAAATCAGAAAAAGCAAGAATTTCACTTTTTATGCCAAATTTATCATATTCGATGTCAGAAATTGCAACATTGAGCATTTTCATGTCATAATACCTCCATAATGTATTAGTATACGTTAATAATTTGGATAATGTCAATAGCTAAATCAAGAAAATTTGTAAAAGGGCAAAAATACTTCGCATAACATACGGTTTGCGGTTCGGGGCTAAAGCCCCTCCGGGTTCCGTTCGCCTAGGTCAGTCGCTTGCGCTCCTTCCCACGGCTCACTCCACCCACATTTTTGTTGCCCTGGTCTTTGCTTCGCAAAGCCCTTATTCGGGCAACAAAAACGTCGCAAACCTTTCACGTTAGGCGAAATTTTGGCCTAATCTTATTGTAAAATAAAGAAAAAATCGACTCTTTTTTTAATAAAATGACTTGCAGAAAATAATGAAATATAGTATAATAGGATATTAGGAGCATATGGTATGAATGAATTGGACGAAATTACCCAAAGAATGGAAATCATCAACGAAATAAGACCATTTGAAGGGATTTATTTACAACAAATCAACCAATTTTTTAAGATAGAAACAACTTATTCTTCTAATGCGATTGAAGGTAATACCTATACATTGGAAGAAACAAAAGTTATTCTTGAGGATGGTGTAACTATTGGAGGGCATCCATTGCGTGAATTTTATGAAGTTGAAGGCCATGGAAAGGCTTATGATTATATGTTTTCATTGATAAAAAAAAGAGATATAACAGAAAAGGATATATTATATTGCCATAATCTATTTAGTGGTAATATACCTGATTTTATTAGCCCTGGTGAATACAGAAATATTGAAGTGATAATAAGTGGAAGTAATAAAGTATTGACAAAAGCAAAAAATGTCCCGATTGAAATGAAAAAATATATAGAATGGCTTAATGAAAATAGAAATAAAATTCATCCAGTTATGTTTGCTGCTGAGGCACACCGGCAATTAGTTAATATTCACCCTTTTACAGATGGCAATGGCAGAATATCAAGATTGGTAATGAATACATTTTTATATCAGGATAAATTGTTTCCTGTTTCAATTCCATTATTAAGACGAACGGATTATTATAATATATTAGAAAGGAATAATAGCACAGACTTTGGAAATTTTATCGCAGGACTTGAATTACAAACAATAAAGGATTTGATGCGATTTTTACATTTGGAATATGAAAAATAAATGTAACCATTCAGCCATAAACCACTTCACAAAGATCAAGCGCATAGGGTATAACTAAAACGAGGGAAGGGAAAGGGGAATTAACAAGCAAAAGATAGACATACAAGAACTCATAGAAAATGCTCGAAAACAAATAGCAAACGAAAAAGGCATGTCGGCAGGGTTAAAGGCAACGTTGGA
>BOBW01000109.1 GCA_026002595.1 Spirochaetia bacterium
GAAACCGCAGGTTTCCAGCAACCGCAAAAATGTGCCGGAGAAAAAACGCACAAAGGCCAAAGGCCGACTGCGTTTTTTCGTAGGCCAAGCCGCTACTGCGGCGCAGCGTATAGCGTATGTTATGTGCCGTTATTTTTTCTACATTTTATACTTAAATCCTTTTCTTTTTCCTAAATAATTGAATATACCATTTTTGTGTGCAATAGCCTCATTATTCATTTCAGTTTTGTCATAATAATAGTATGTCCAGGCATGATTATCAATTTCATCACATATTGGTACTTTAATTTTTTCAATATTATTTATAATTGGTTTTAGACATTCTATCTTACGTGAATTTATAAATTCAACTATATTATAATCAAAATAACTTTTTATGTATATTTTAATATCATTTTTAAATAGTCCTGTGAAAATATAACCAAAAAATGGATATTTCTTTAAGTATCCTTTTTTAATTAATTCATTCTGAATTTCTTTATACCAATCTTCCAATTCAGAAGGAAATAATTTTCCATTAGTGTATAGATGCATTTTATGAAGTATTTTTATTTCGTTTTTTGCAAAATGGCTATTTTTTTGAATTTCAATTTTATTATTATGAAAACTACCCATGTTTTTAGATATTAGTTCAACAAAACTTATATAAATTAACTCTTTATATGATAAATTTTTATAGAATCCTAAAAATAATTCCCTCATTTATTTCCCCATAACCAATAATATTTTTGACGTTCAGAACAATGCCATAAAAATATTAAAATCAATAATTCTTTATGTCAATAGCCTAAACAAACGTTAAAAAATAATGGCACATAACGTGAAAGCTATACGACGTTTTTGCGGTTGCGATAAAGGAAACCGAAGGTTTCCAGCAACTGCAAAAATGTGCCGGAGAAAAAACGCACAAAGGCCAAAGGCCGACTGCGTTTTTTCGTAGGCCAAGCCGCTACTGCGGCGCAGCGTATAGCGTATGTTATGCGAAGTTGCCATTGTTTTATATTATTCTCTTTATAAATCCTTCATAATCTTCAGTTCCTGTTTTATCAACAACTTCTACATCTAATACATTTACAAGTTCATTTGCAATATCTATTATTGTTTCAAGATTTTCTGAATCATAACATTCATATGCATTTAACTTTTCATCATATAAGTCTATAAAATATTTATCTACTTTTTTACCACTCCTTCCTTCTTGAACATAAACATCTCTCCTTATTATCAAAATTTCCTTTATTTCATTAAAGTCTAAACTAATTTCAGTTCTAAATGGTTTCTTACCTAGCATTAATATTATTTTCTTTATATTCAAATCAATATAATAATTAATATCTTTTGCAAAAAATATACTTAACGCTCCAACTATAAAAACAATTATAGATATTATTATTACTAAAACCATCATAAATTTATATTTCAATATCCTATTCAACCATCCATTTCCATTATTAATATAGTCCTGGTATATACTAATACCAAAAAACCCAGAGCCAATTATAGCTCCAATGCTCCCTATTATATCATTTTCTCTATATTTTATATAAATCTTATTATTTACTCTATCAAGCATTTTTCTCTCCTTATCTATATAAAACCTTTATAATTATATCTTTGTTTTTTATTAAAGTCAATATTTTATATATAATTTATTGCCAATAACGGCAATGGCAATTTCGCATAACGTGAAAGCTATACGACGTTTTTGCGGTTGCGATAAAGGAAACCGCAGGTTTCCAGCAACCGCAAAAATGTGCCGGAGAAAAACCCCACAAAGGGCGAAGCCCGACTGGGGTTTTTCGTAGGCCAAGCCGCTACTGCGGCGCAGCGTATAGCGTATGTTATGTGCAGTTTGGGCATTTTAATATTTTTTCCTCCAATCTTTCAAAAATATATCATCTAATGGGCGCCGAACAGTGAATGTTGTATATTCACCACTTTCGTGTTCATTCAAATAATGATCGGTATATTGGCGATAATAATAATTTTCTGCCAATATTTTTTCATTATACACAATATCGTATTTTTCATATTCTTCACAAATTATTTTATAATTTTTTACGATGTCTATCACATTATTTATTAGGATATTTTCAGCATTGAAGTTATATTTAAAACCAAGAACATACACAGAATCTTCATTGTTTGGTTTTAGATAATTAAACAAATAATACCCATTACACGCTTGCACTTTAATATGCTCTGAAGTATGAGTTATTTCATCAACTAATATCCAATTTCCATCAACAAATGATATTAATATTCGTAATGTATAGGACCAGTCGGCTTCATCATATAATACATTAACAGATTCCACTTGTTCATAAGACTTTATTTCGTCTAATAGTTTTATTATTGGACGGTCGTAAAAATATGCCGTTATGCAAGACGAAAAACTAAAAAATATATAAAAACATACCAAAACAAACCATATCTTTAGCGATATGAATTTGAGCCTATTATTCCTCATACTTTTATTATAATTCATTATTATACCTTTGTCTATGCCCAAATTGCACATAACGTGAAAGCTATACGACGTTTTTGCGGTTGCGATAAAGGAAACCGTAGGTTTCCAGCAACTGCAAAAATGTGCCGGAACAAAACCCCACAAAGGGCGTAGCCCGACTGGGGGTTTGTGGAGGCCAAGCCGCTACTGCGGCGCAGCGTATAGCGTATGTTATGTGCAGTTTTTTTGCTTTTATAATTTTTTCTTCTTTTCTTTAGTTTCTATTTTTATTTCGTCCCCTTTTACCGTTATTACTTGTGCATTACTAATACTTATTAGTTTTAATGTTGAATTATATTTTTCAATTATTTTTTCTCCAGCTTTTTTAAATGGAACATTACCAAAATGCGGCATTGGGTAAAAATCTATTACGTTTAATGCCTTGAAATTATTTTTTAATTCAGGTGCTTTTTCACTATCATCCATTTCATTGACATATTCTATATTAGGAGATAAAATCATTGAACCGGCCGATGCCCCAATATATATTTTCCCTTTTTTTATTTGTTCTTTTATTATTTTATCCGTTCCGGTTTTTATTAATTCCTGTAATAAATAAAATGTATTTCCACCAGAAATAAATATATAATCATTTGTTTCAAGTTTATTTTTAATTTCTTCTTTGGTTGATGTCGTTATTTCTAATTCATCTACGACTAAACCAAGTTTTTGAAGAGCCTTTTTATCTGATCCAACGTAAAATGTAACTTTTTCTGGAATAGCCGCTGTTGGTATAAATGTTACCGTTTTTCCTTTTATATCTTCTTGAGCAAAACCTTGAAATAGACTTGCCACACCGGAAAAGAATGAAGCCAAAAATAATTTATTCATATAATCCCCTTTGATATTTCATTATTTCATATTTTCTTTATATTGTCAATAGGTTTTTATTATATTTACCAACAATTTCAAAAAAATTGCACATAACGTGAAAGGTTTGCGACGTTTTGCCAGCCCGAATAAGGGCTTTGCGAAGCAAAGACCAGGGCTGGCAAAATGTGGGTGGAGTGAGCCGTGGGAAGGAGCGTAGCGACTGACCTAGGCGAGCGGAACCCGGAGGGGCTTTAGCCCCGAACCGCAAACCGTATGTTATGTGCAGTTGGGCCGTTTTTTATACTTTATTTTATTTGATTTATTTCATTAAAAGTAGGTATTATTTGTTCCACTAAAAGTACATATTATTTTTACTATTATATCATTTTCAATAAAAAATAGGACTTCCCCATACAACCATTTATACTCTAAATATATTGTATTTTCTACATCAGAATGATCCATATAATTATTATTAACCCATTTACGATATTTATTTCCAAATGTTGTTATTAATTTTTCAACTGAATCTCCTATATTTATTTCTTTTAATCTATCTAATTTATGATTAACTTCAAGATTGGCATACCTTTGTGTGTTATCGTCAAAAATATAATATCTATGAGTTAAATCTTTATAAATTATTTCTCTTAATCCAATTACATATGGACGACTGTGAATATAAAGTGATACAATATTATCTTCTATTGGGGTTCCATAAATTTCTTCAAGACCAATTTCATCCCATATAATACTAGTAAATCCATAATGGTATCTTATATATTCTTTACCATCAAATAATTCATCAAAAACAAAAGAATTAAGGCTATATTCATAGAGAGATATTTCGCTGGCATTAATTTTACCAATAGCATTTTTATTAATGCAAGAAATAAGTCCTATAATAGATAAAATAATATATATTTTCTTCATGATTCATAACTCCTATATATTTATACCATTATTTCAATATGTTGTCAAGTGTTTTTTATAATATTTTTCAACAACGTTAGGCCCAATTGCACATAACGTGAAAGCTATACGACGTTTTTGCGGTTGCGATAAAGGAAACCGCAGGTTTCCAGCAACCGCAAAAATGTGCCGGAGAAAAAATGCACAAAGGCCGCAGGCCGACTGCGTTTTTTCGTAGGCCAAGCCGCTACTGCGGCGCAGCGTATAGCGTATGTTATGCGACGTGGGGGCGTATTCCATTCTTTATTTTATATATTTTTCTTCCCCTGTTTTTTAAAATAATGATGAAGACAATATTCATCTCCTTTCATTAAACATTTTTCAATTTCCAATTCAAATGTTTTTTCATATCCTTTTATCAGAAAATAATCCTGTCTACATTTATATTGAAATCCAATATCCATATTTTCCAATAATTTGAATATTTCATATATTCTACATCGTTTTGTTTTCATTATTACTTCATTTGGTTCATTTTTTATTAATATTATATTTTCATCCTCACTATTATACCAACGCAATATATAATTTGATAAATTAATATCAGGAAAATCTTTTACCCTATATTTTTCACCTAATCCAACGGCCGTTTTTTCCAAGGCTTCATCAATTATTTTTAATGAATTTATTTCATTATTCCTCTTGAGATCGGTAATAATTTGAACAATATCATCAGGTTCCCAACCATAACACATAATTTTCCTCCAATATTTATATTATATGTCGCATTCATATTTTTGTCAATATTTTAAGTAAATTTTCATTTATTTACCAATCAGTGTAGCCCCCATGTCGCATAACGTGAAAGCTATACGACGTTTTTGCGGTTGCGATAAAGGAAACCGCAGGTTTCCAGCAACCGCAAAAATGTGCCGGAGAAAAACCCCATAAAGGCGCTACTGCGCCGACTGGGGTTTTTCGTAG
>BOBW01000110.1 GCA_026002595.1 Spirochaetia bacterium
TTTGATGGAATTGCGGTTGGAGCAGAGCACCATGGCGCCGTGACGGTCTTTGGGTACTTCTTTCAGAAGCATCTGGGGACATTCGGCGATGCAGAGTTTGCAGCCCGTACATTTGCTGTAATCAACCCTGGGGAGCCCGTTTTCGCCCAGCTTAAGCGCGCCAAACTGGCAGACCAAAGTACAGTCGCCGAAGCCAAGGCAGCCCCAAGAGCAGAGCTTGGTACCGCCGGAAGACAGCTTCGCCCCCCGGCAGGTTTGCAGCCCCGTGTAGTTGCCTTTTTTGGGGGCGTGTATTGATGAGCCCTGACAGGCCAGCACCGCCACTACCGGAACCACCGAGGCGCTTACCCCCATGATGGCGGAAAGTTTTTCCGCAGTTACCGCGCCGCCCACGGAACAGCTGGTGATCCCTGCATTTCCTGCGGCAATCGCGGCAGCATAGGCGTCGCAGCCGGGGAACCCGCAGGCCCCGCAGTTTGCGCCGGGGAGACATTCCCGCAGTTGGCCGGTAAGGGGGTCCTCTGGGACGGCAAAGACCTTCTTGAAAAAGCCAAGGGCCGCGCCGAGTATAAAAGCTAACACAGCCGCAAAGATGGCGGTTATAAGTACTATGTTCATATAAAATCCTTATTTGACCAAACCGCTAAAGCCCATAAAGGCCATGGAAAGGAGGCATGCGCAGATAAACAGTATCGGCGTACCCTTCAAAAAAGCCGGAATGGGGCTGGTCTTGATCCGGCGCCGTATCCCCGCGAGGAGGAGCAGGGCCAGGAGGAAACCAAGGGCCACGCCCACCGCATATACCAGGGATTCAATAAACCCAAATTCCTTGGAGATATTATTCAGGGTTACATAGAGTATGGCGCAGTTGGTGGTGATAAGGGCCAGGTAAATTCCCATGGAGCCGTAGAGGGCCGGTGCGCTTTTTTTAAGGTAGAATTCCACCAGCTGCACCAATGCGGCTATGACCAGAATAAAGGCCAGGGTCTGCAAAAACTTGAGCCCCAGCGGCTCAAGAATAAACCAGTAAATGGGATAGGTAACGCAGGTCGCAAGAACCGTAACAAAGGTAACCGCAAGGCCCATCCCTATTGATTTATCCTCATCGGTACTCATACCGATGAAAGGGCAGAGGGCGAGGAAACTCATAAAGACAATATTGTCGATGAGAAAGGCCTTGATAAAAATACTAAAGAGGTTCATCAGCAGCACCCCGCTTTATCCCGGTTAACAGTATTACTACTGACCCGCGATTTTAGGAAAAGCCCCAGGCTGATAAAGAGGGCGAAGACCAGAAAGCCGCCGGGGGGCAGGGCAAAAAACAATATGGGCGTATAGCCTGAACCCAGCACATTGAAACCCAGTATGGAACCGTTCCCCAAAAGTTCCCGCACCAGGGAGATTGCCGCCAACACCCAGGTGTAACCCAGCCCCATACCCAGGCCGTCGGGGATAACGTTGATGATGGGCTGCTGGGAAGCGAATGCCTCGACCCGGCCCATGATGATACAGTTTACCACGATGAGGGGAATGAAAAGCCCCATGCTCGCCGACAGATCGGGGAAATACGCCTGGAGCACGTAGTCAATGATAGTGGTAAAAGCCGCAATTACGATGATAAAAATCGGAATACGCACCGATGAAGGAATCAATTTTCTGAAAAGGGAAATAACGATTTCCGACATCAGAAGCACAAAGGTCATGGAGAGCCCCATGCCGATACCGTTGGCAACACTGGTAGTAACCGCCAATGAAGAACAGAGGCCAATCATGAGAACCAAAAGGGGATTCTCGTTTATAAGGCCGTTGGAAAATATTTTCCAGAATTTCATTTCAGAGCCCCCTCGGCGGCAAGCCATTTTTTGCCCGCGTCCCCTGCGGTATTTACCAGGAGGGAAACCGCCCGGCTGGTAATGGTGGCGGCGGTTATCGCTTCCACTGCGCCCCCGTCTTTTGTAACCTTGATAGTGCCGTTGGCGGCCATGCCCGCAAACTGTCCGTAAAAAGCGGGTAGCGCCGCCTTGGCCCCAAGTCCGGGGGTGTCGGTGTCTTTAAGGACCCGCACCCCCACGATCTTCCCATCGGAGCCGATGCCCACAAGGGCCTCAAGGATATCGCTGAACCCCGTATCCTGGGCGGTAAGCGCGATGCCCGTGACGGCATTTCCTTTTTTCACCCTATAGGCTGCAGTAAAAGTAACCGCGTTATTACTACTTATGGGGAGATCGGTAATCTCATCAGATTCCGCGTCCTCACCAAAAATCTCTTTCAAGGCATTGTTGAGTTTGGCGCTTTGATTCACGCTGATCTGTTCCTTAGTCCCCTCATACACAAAGGCAAGACCCACGCAGGCCACGGTGGCGAAAACCATGAGGGACAGGGCAAGCTTTAATATGCTTTTCATTTCGCGGCCCCCTGTGCGGCGGGTTTAGCTGCGGCCGCCGTCTTTTTCTTCGCCACAAAGCCGTATTTTTTCGGCAGGAGCCGGTTCAGGAAGGGAGTGACGCCGTTCATAATGAGGATGCCGTACATGACGCCTTCGGGGTAGCTGCCCCAATTGCGGATCAGGATGGTGATGAGCCCCGCGCCGAAGCCGAAGATCAGTTTGCCTTTGGCGGTGATGGGGGTGGAAACGTAATCGGTGGCCATAAAGACCGCGCCGAAAAGGAGGCCGCCGCTCAAAATGCTGAACAGGCCGAAGGAAAAGTCGAAGCCGCTGAAAATCAGGGATGCAAGGAAACCCGTAACGATCATTGCCAGGGGGGTGCGCCAGTCAATGGTTTTGGTGATCAGCAGGTAGATGAACCCCGCGAGGATCAGGAATGTCGAGGATTCGCCGATGCAGCCCCCGTGGCTGCCGATAAACAGGTTCATGATGGTGGACCAGTAATCTCCGGAAGCGCTCTGCCCGGCAGCGAAGAACTCCTGTCCCACATCGGCCACGGTGCCTCCCATTTTGATGATGTTGAGGGGGGTAACCCCGCTGACCCCGTCCACAATGGATGAGGCGTTGAGATGATCCGCCAGCGTGGTAACGAAACTTCCCGGCGGCCGGTGCCAGGTGGTAATGGCGGCGGGAAAGCTCATCAGCATAAAGGCCCGGCCAACCAGGGCGGGGTTAAACACATTGGCCCCCAGGCCCCCAAAAAATTCCTTGGCAACGATAATGGCGAAGATGGCCCCCAGGGCGGTCATCCACAGCGGGGTCGAAGGGGGCAGGACCAGAGCGAGGAGCAGACCGGTGACCCCGGCGGAAAGGTCCGTTGCCCGGACCGGCTGTTTGGTGATGAGCCGGAAGAGGCTTTCCCCTGCTATGGCCGAAACCACCGACACCAGCACGGTGAGCAGGGCGGGCAGCCCGAAAAGGACGATACCGAAGATCGTCACCGGTCCCAGGGCGATCAGTACATTGCGCATCAGGACCTGGGTGACAACCGGGGAACCGATATGGGGGCTTGAGGCAAGGAGCAGGGGAACCTCGGTTTTCCGGGTACTTGCGGCGGGGGCCGCCGCAGATATTTCTTCATTTTGAGCCATGTTGGGAATACTCCTTAAACCTTCACCGCTTGCGCAGCCGGGGCAGGCGCCGTTTGTGCGGCTGGGGCTGTTTTCGCAGCCTGGGCCGCTTTGGCAGCCGCTTGCGCCGCAGCCTGTTTCGCCCGCAGCCGCCCTTTTCCGACCCGGAAGCGCTGGACCAGCTTGATCCGGGCGGGGCAGACATAGGTACAGCTGCCGCATTCGATGCAGTCCAAAAGCCCCGCAGAAACGGCGTAGTCCAGGTCGCCTGATTCCAGACTGTTGTTCATGATCACCGGGGAAAGTCGGCAGGGACAGTTGCGGATACAGCGGCCGCAGCGGATACAGGGGCCTTCCAGGTCCGCCAGGGTCTCCTCACGGGTCATTAAAATGATGCCGCTGGTGTTTTTCTGAATCGGTATTTCAAGAGTGGGAACGGCGGTTCCCATCATGGGGCCGCCGTAGAGGATCTTCCCCAGGCGGTCCGTGTCGATGGACATGAAAGCCGGGGGAAGGTCCGTAAGCAGCGTGCCGATGGGAGCGCGGATGTTTTTTGGGGTCTTGCAGGCCCCGCCCGACACGGTGAGGTCCCGGTCAATCAGGGGCTTGCCCAGGGTAAAAGCCTCGGCAATAGCGATAAGGGTGCCCACGTTCTGCACGATGCACCCCGCGTCCATGGGGAGCCCACCGCTGGGCACTTCCCGGCCGGTCAGGGCAGTGATCAGCATCTTCTCCCCGCCTTGCGGATAGAGGGTGCGGCAGAGCCCTATCGAAATGTCCCCGGCATGCTCATTCAGGCGGATTTCCTGTTCCAGCAGGGGGATCAGATTCTTCTTGTTGTCCTCCATGCCGATGATCGCCTTCTTCACTCCGCTTATCTTCATCACGATATCAAGGCCCTGAATCAGCAGATGGGGCTTTTCGGTCATGATCGCTTCGTCGGTGGTCAGGTATGGCTCACATTCGGCTCCATCGGCAATGATGATGTCGATGGGCTTATTGGGCGGCGGGGACAGTTTAACGTGGGAGGGGAAACCCGCGCCCCCCATGCCTACCATGCCCGCTTCCCGGATGCGGGTAAGGGCGTCCTCTTTTGAACAACTGTAGGGATCCAGAGGCGGCATGTATTCGGTCTCAAGGGTGTCGCTGGCGATGTCCCCCGCTTCCGCCTCAATGATCATGCAGAGGCCCTCGGTGTTGTTGGATTGGGTCCGGGGCTCAATCTTCTTGACGATCCCGGTGATCGAAGCATGGACCGGCACGGTCATGGGGCCGGGATTGGCCCCCTCGGCTATCTTCTGGCCCCGCCGCACCTTGTCCCCCACGCTGACCAGGCATTTATTGGGGGCGCCGAAGTGCTGGTTCACCGGAATCACAACCTGTTTCGGGGCCGGGCACAGTTCCACCGGGCGGCCCTCGGTGGCGTGCTTCCGGGTGGAAAGCTTCAGGCCCCGCTTAAATGTACTCACCGCCATGGGTGACCTCGCTTTGTTTCAATTATTGGAACAAGTTTAATCCGTATAAGAATGATAAGTCAAGGAAATTAACCCGGCGGGGCCGCCATTTTTTCGTTTGACATAGTAAGAAATCAATGATAAGGTACTTTTAAGTGAAAAGGGGTATGTTACCGTGATGCCAATAAACACTAAACAGTTATTT
>BOBW01000111.1 GCA_026002595.1 Spirochaetia bacterium
ATATTAACCAGCCTTGTCAGCATGATCCCCATCATCTTTTTTCCCTCAGGCGCAACAGACAGTCTTTCTACGGCGATTCTTTTTCTTTCTTTTTTGTTCTTTGTGATGAACTTTGGTTTTCTTGGGGCGGAGGGAATCGCCCAGACCTATTTTCTGGGGCTGGTTCCCATGGACCTTATGCTGGACATGGGCATCCTCTATTTCTTTATCTTCGGCGTTGCGGGCGCGGGGGGCTCCTTTGCCGCAGGATTACTGTTGGACATCATGTCCGGCTTCGGCCTTTCAAAATTCATCGCCTTTAAAATTCTGTACATCATTCTGATTGGGATCACCATTTTTGTAGTGATACTGCAGCGCAAACTCACCCCCCTGGGGGCACTGCCCTTCCGGGGCGCACTGGAAGTGATGTTCTCATTCCGGGACCTGCGGGCAATCGCCCTTCTTGATCGGCTGAACAAAACCAGTGATTCCCACGAGGAGGAAGTGCTCCTCGGCGCGCTCCACGACACCCCGTCCCAGCTTGCCATCAAGGGACTTTTGGAGCGGGCCCGATCGCCTCGGCTTGCCATCAGATTAGAATCACTGCGGGCCATGGAAACCCTGAAAACATTAAACGAAGATGCGGAAAAGGCGCTGATGGCGGACATGGTCAACAACCCCTTCACCACGTCCTATATTTCAGCCCGCATTCTGGGGAATCACCGGGTCTTTTCCGCAATACCTTTACTGCGGGAACTGGCCGCATCCCGTGACTACATGCTCGCAGGGGAAGCCATGATCGCACTGGCCCGCCTTGAGGATGAGGCCTTCCGGCCCCAGATCGAACAGATAATTCTTAAAACAAAAAATCCCCGGCTCAAAATAATGGGAGTGGAGGCATTCGGCATTTACCGCTCCCCCAATTCACTTTCGGTGCTGCTTGATATTCTCCGTTCCGCCAATCCCCCGCCCTATCTGCGGGATGAAGTGATCCTCGCAATGGCATCGATTCTTGACACACAAAACCTCTTTTATCCCATCCTGGTACGTTTTCTGGAATCGGACCAAAAACCTCAGAATCAAGGCTCCGCCGAAACCATGGCTGCCACACTGGCCATGGACGAAGCGGAAGCGGCCTTTGAGTATTACAAATCAAACCTTGGTAATCACCGCGCGGACAAAAAGAAACCTGAGTTTGCGCTCATCGCCAACCACGCAAAAAACATCCAGACCGTTGTGTCCGCCTACGCCCGCGAAAAAAACGGCGCGCTCCTCTCCCGCTGGATTCTGGAATTAAAAGAAGAGCCGGACAACGCAATCGCCCAGGCGGTCCTTGCGGAAGCCGCCCTGGACGATGAACTTATCGATCATCCGCGGCTCCGACTCCTCATTGTACACTGGGCGGCGCATAAGTTGAGGTTGTGGGTCAACAGGCTGAGATAGTATTTTTATTTTTCATCCCCTGTTATGTTTTGGAGCAGAAAGGCGTTGATGATTTTTTCAACTACCGCCTGTTCATCCGGAGGAAGACGGCAGTATTTGGTGAAAAGTTCGGCGGCGTTGGGAACCGGTAAGTCAAGGCCGGGGACAATGTATACCTCCCCGACGCCGTCACGAAGCCATTGGATGTTGACGTTGAATTCACGGGCGACAGCCTCATAAAACCGGGGCCGGGGACTGGTTTTTGAGCCGTTCAGAATCATGGAGATATACGATTGGGCAAACCCTATCCGTTGGGCAAAATCCAGTTGTTTAACACCCAAATTGGAAAGTAAAAACTCCAGCCGGGCGGCCAATGTCTTGTACACACCCCTGAGTATACCAAAAAAAATTTATTCGATCAAACCTTCCATATAGTTTTTGGGACTTTTCCCAATGATCTGCTTAAATAAAACGGAAAAATATGAAGGATCTTCAATATAATACCCCTTGATTTTTATATCCAAGTGATACATAATATCACTTCATAAAGGTGATGTGGATGCAGGAGCAGGATATTCTAATGGAGATACAGCAAATATCCCTTGAAAAAAGGCTCGAAATGCTTTCCGAAAAGCAAAAGATGTATGTTCAGGGCTATCTGGACGGCATTTTACAGGCATACAGGCCGCTGAAACGGACACCGGACTTGAAAAAGGCAGTCCCTCAAGATATTCTAAATGAAGGACAACCTAACCCGTGAGTGAATTCAAACAAACCATTAGCAATATCCTTACTAGCCGGAACGAACTTTCCCCCGAGAACTTTCGCGGCGGCCTCTGGGCGGCAATCCTCGTTTTCCCCCTGTCCGTCATCATCGGCGACCTCCGTTACTTTGACCAGCACTTCCGCCTGTTTGGACTGGAATCATGGGAACTTATGCTGTTTCCCCTGGGTCTCGGCTGGCTTGTCCTGACCCTGCTGCCAAAACGCCTCATAATCCCCGCCCTCCGCCTGGGGACCGTCCTCTGCGCCGTAATCCTCCCCTTCCAGCTTCTTTTGCCCGAGGGCCTGGCGCGGTTTTCCCTGTTTATGGCTTTCCAGTTCCTGAACGGCGTCTGCGCCGGTTCCGCCTTTTACCTGTTCTGCTTCGCCTTGAACAATGTGGAGCGGCTGTTCGGCATGATCCTGCTCCAGTGCTACTACGGCTTTTACTACACCTTTTGGCGGGCCTTCCCCAGCGTTCAGGCGGCGGGCAAAACCTGGGGCGCCGTTGTCGTCATGGCCCTATACTTCGTTACGGTTCTATTCTGCCGTAAAAAAGAAGAATTCCAGCCCGGCCGGGAGGGACTTTCGGACATGGCAAGCGACGGCAAAGGCTCCGGCGTTTCCCTCGTCATCGGCCTGGACCTCGTGTATTACCTTGTCATGTGCATGACCAATTACGTCGAATATGCGGAAAAACGGGTGAACAGTTGGGCTTTTGGGGCCGGAGAATTCGCCGCCATCGCCCTGGTTCTGATCCTCCATATCCTCATCAACCGGAGCGCCCTGTATAGCTGGCTCCTGTTCATCGTCCTCTCACTCCTGGGCCTGGGAGCGCTCCTGTATGATGCGCCGTTCACGATTCTTTCCGGTTCCTTCACCTACGGCCTGGGCGAAGGCCTGGGCTACATCATCATCTACTACATCTGCGGCGGGGCTATCAAACGGAGCAAATCCCTCAAAATGTTCAGGCTTTACTGCCTTATGTTTTTTGCCGAGTATTTTGTCATCTCCGGTATCCTCACCAAGTGCAACGACCTTTTTTCGGGGCAGTCCCACATCCTGACCTTTGGGATGGTCTTTCTCCTCTGCTGCGTCTGTTTCCTGCTGACGCCATTATTACAGAAGAAGTTGTTTGACGCTCCCTGGACCGACGGCCTCTATCTGGCCGATATGGTCGAATACGCCTCGGCCCTTGCCGAAGCGGAGAAGGTAGACACCGAAAAACACCTGGGCCTTTCCCCCCGGGAAACCGAAGTTTTTACCCTGCTTCTGACGGAAGCCCCTGTCAAGCAGATCGCCCATACCCTCAAGATAAGCTACTCAGGGGTCAATTTTCACACCAAGAACCTCTATCGCAAGCTGGGCATACAAAGCCGTACGGAGTTATTTGCGAAATTTGGGAAGAAATAGCCTGAATGGACACCGGCGGACTGTTTATGCTAGAATAACCCTTACAGTGGATAATGGCAAAGGAACCTTGGGACGGCAGCACGGAGAAGGCAAAAGCCCTTACTGTTGAGGATTTTGGGATGCTGGACGAAATTGGGGAGACCGAGGAAGATAGAAGCAAGTCCTTTCCTGATTTACGGGAATTCTATATCCGGTATGCGAAAACCCATTTTCAGGGCAAGAAATACCGTAACAAGGATGTAGATGAAGACATCCTTGTTTCCCGTGACGGCCTGGACAAACTGGAAGGGATGCTGAGCTTTCGGGAACAGTGCGTGGCCATCCAACTGCTTGACCAATTCCTGCTTAATAGCACGGTGGAGGGCCGTGAATCCGACAAGAAAAAACGCTGGAATGTTGATGAATTTATATACTTGGCGTGCCATGCCGGATTAACGATAAACCATATAGAGTACGCACTACGGTAAAGAAAACCGTCAACAATCCGCTGAAATTTTATGGATATATTCTGATAGACACAAAAATTGAAGCCACACGCCGGTAATTGGTGTTGGCGCGTTACCGCGTATCAGACACCCCTTTACGTGTGACTTCCAGCCGCGCAGAACACGACCTTGTTTTAAGTATTGCCTGAACCCCTTGCCTTGTCAAGCTGTCCCTTTCCTGCCGGATATAGGGACAAAATAAGTCATCTTTCCCTTTTCGTGTCTTTAGTGTGGTTCGTGGTTAAATTTTTGGTGGTCAATTTCCACATCAAGAACCTCTATCGCAAGCTGGGCATAGACCCTTGGCTGTGGCAAGACCAAGGGCATCGGCATGGGACATCTTGTTCCGGGATTTCAAACGTGCTGCCTCGTTAATAATAGGGTCGATGATTTCGCGGATTACGGTGATAGGCATAGCCCTAATTCTTCGGGAGTGACGCCACGCTTTGCCGCTTGTTCAAGGGCTTCCGGGGAGATCTTACGGAAAAGTTTTGCCTCATCACGCAGAAGGTCACGGGCACGTTCTTTAAAGAGTTCTTCCGATGAAAATGCGGCGTCTTTGAACAGCCCTATGGATGCCTCCCAGGGATATTTTTCGACATCCGTTTCAACAACTATCGGCGCGATTGGCTCTGGGGTACGCGAAGCCAGCGGTTCAGGTGTTATGATAAGTTCGACCTTGACCTTTCCAATGGGGAACGTAAAGGGGAGGTCAAAGGCAACGTGGCGACTGGCTGGTATTTCTATAGTTTGTTCTAGGGTCATCAAGTTCCTCCGTATTTCAAGGTATAGTATAAATTGTTGAAAAATAATATAGCAGCCGAGGCCATCCCAATGGCTGCCGCTTGAAAAAAGACTGTTTTGGAGCAACCTACTAAATTTAGTAGGTAAAAAAACCGCCAAAAAATCCAAAAATACCCCAACCTACTAAATTTAACAGGATTACAAACCACCATTCCGTCCGTATTATTCCCACAAGTTTCAAACGAAAAGAGGAGGCAATCCGGTGAAGCAGGGAACCACAAGCGCAGACCGGGCCGCACTGGTAAGCCGTCTTACGCC
>BOBW01000112.1 GCA_026002595.1 Spirochaetia bacterium
GGTTGCGATAAAGGAAACCGTAGGTTTCCAGCAACCGCAAAAATGTGCCGGAGAAAAAACGCACAAAGGCCAAAGGCCGACTGCGTTTTTTCGTAGGCCAAGCCGCTACTGCGGCGCAGCGTATAGCATATGTTATGCGAAGTGGGGGCGTACCCCATCATTTTTTATACTATTTCTTTATTTTTATCTAAATATTTTTTTGCTGCAGCATAACATAATTTATATTCATTTTCTATTTTTTTGTCTATATTTTTTATTTCATTATAATTTTTTAAATTATTCTCTTCATATTTCCACTCTATTAATTCGTCGATTGAATAATAAATACTCATAAATTCTTTTATTCCTAAATAATATTTTCCATTAGATTCATTATATGTATTATAATATGTTTCTTTTATTTGATTTAAAAAAACTTCTGGTAGTATTTTATTTTCCATTAATTCCTTGCAATAATATTCTATTAAATACTCAACCGCTTTTATTTTTGTTGGTTCTTTTAACTTTAACTCATCTAACGTTAATTTATAATATAATAATATTTCACTCCATGAATTCAATTTTTCAGATAATCCTGCTAGAATATACAAATTATTGGATTCTGTTCCATCCGAAACACATTCCATTGCCGCATCTATTAATTGGTTTATACCTATATTCCCTAAAACATATTCACAAGCATATTTATAAAACAACATAAATTTCCCTTAAAATCATTATATGATTCTATTTAATTTTATTCAAGTATTTATATTCAAAAAAGTTTAGCCCCCATTTCGCATAACGTGAAAGCTATACGACGTTTTTGCGGTTGCGATAAAGGAAACCGCAGGTTTCCAGCAACCGCAAAAATGTGCCGGAAGAAAAACGCACAAAGGCCGTAGGCCGACTGCGTTTTTCTGCAGGCCAAGCCGCTACTGCGGCGCAGCGTATAGCGTATGTTATGCGCCGTTTTTTTTTTATATATTGCCTGTAATTATTTCCTTTATTACTGCAAAATATTCCCTGACATAATAATTTAGTAATAGTAATGGCGGCGTCTTACTCCCTATTCCACCAATATCTTTATATCCTATTTTCCTTGCAATACTTTTAGCTCGAAATAAATGAAAACCAGATGATACTATTACAATCTTTTTGTTTATGTTAATCAGATTCCCAGAAAATATAAGGTTTTCATAGGTATTTGTAGAAACATCTTCCACAATAATACGATTTTTTTCAATTCCATTGTTTTCCAATAATGTGGCCATTACCTTTGCTTCTGTAACTATTTCATGAAATCCTTGACCTCCACTAACAACTACATTCGAATTTATATTTTTCTTGAGATAATTAACGGCTACATTTATTCTCTGTAACAACGTCAATGAAGGACTTGAACCATTTAATCCCGCACCAAGAATTATCAAATAATATGCATCCTTACTATTTTTATTTTTGGCATTATTAATAACAAGTCCTTCTATTATTAGAAATGATAATAAAAATAATACCATAATAGTTACAAAAAATAATTTAACAATTTTTGGTAGTTTTTTATATAGCCCCATTATTTTAATTTTAAATTTATAAAATGCAATAAAAAAAGAACCTATAAAAATCCATATAAGATTATATACGTTCAAATATCCTATAAAATATGTTATCATAAAAAAATACAATAAGCTTAGTATACCCATAATGAGCATAATTTTTCTATAGATAATATATAATAATGTTTTAAAAAACACCTTCATCCTTATAATCATATCTATTTATTCTTTTTTGTCAATAGTGCTTTACAATATTTTCAAAAAAATTTAGAAAAAATGGCGCATAACGTGAAAGCTATACGACGTTTTTGCGGTTGCGATAAAGGAAACCGCAGGTTTCCAGCAACCGCAAAAATGTGCCGGAGAAAAAACGCACAAAGGGCGAAGCCCGACTGCGTTTTTTCGTAGGCCAAGCCGCTACTGCGGCGCAGCGTATAGCGTATGTTATGCGAAGTATGGGCGTACTTTATATATTCTCTCTATATTCCAATCCAAATAATATTTTACATCTATTCCGATAATGCATATTCTGGTTCCTGGCTCTCGGTGTCTTCCGCCCGTGCATTAAAGGATTCATCCCGTTCCTCCAGCGCTTTTCGCCGTTCCTCCAGTACTTTTAGTAGTTCCTTCAACTCTTTTCCCTGTTTCTCCACATCCGCCTTCTGAAAGGCCATCTCCCGTTCTATATCGGCAGGATGGGGGCGCGTATATAAAAGATATTGCTTTTCCACTTTATCGGCAGGATTATATAAAAGATTTGGATGGGAATTCTCTTTTCCTGGATTATTTTCATCTATTATTTGAGCATTTACATAGAAACTTATAAAGAGTCCAAAAAATACAAAAATAACCTTTTTCATGTTTAATCCTGCCTTTCAAAAAGTTACATTTATTATCGGCACAATCCAATTTTTGTTAAGTTTTTATTTAATATTCCACAAAAAATTTTAGCCCATATTTCGCATAACGTGAAAAGGTTTGCGACGTTTTGGCGGCCCGAATAAGGGCTTGCGAAGCAAGACCAGGGCCGCCAAAATGTGGGTGTAGTGAGCCGTGGGAAGGAGCGTAGCGACTGACCTAGGCGAACGGAACCCGGAGGGGCTTTAGCCCCGAACCGCAAACCGTATGTTATGCGAAGTTTGGGCACTTTACAACTAATTTTTTATTATATTATTTATTTCCGATATAATACCATTCTCCCATGAACCAAGAGCAATATATTCATTATTATTAGAAAAATCAATATCACATGGATATGTAATATCATAAAATGATACCATTTTACCTGTCATTGATTCATAAATAGTTATACCACCTTTTTGCACAGCAGCAATATATTTATCATCTTTTGACCAACACACGGCCCCTCCACTACCGGTACGTTCAAATGAATTTTTCCATATTGTTTTATAATTATTAATATTTGCAACAACAATTTCATTTCGCATCCTAAAATGATCAATAAAACAGATATAATTATTAGATACAGAAAGTTTTGCATGATATATTTCTTTAAAATCAATAGGAAGTTTAACTGGTTGAATATCTCCAAAAGGCCATGTCCATTTTACTATATAATTATTTTCAGATGGTTTATCTGAAAATTTTGCTTTTGGCTGATGAACAGAATACCATATATTTTTATATTGGTCTTTTAATATCCCAACAATCATTTCCCCATTGAAGTAAAACTGTTTATTAATATTACCATTTTTACTATCTATTATTTTTATTAATCCAGACCATGATCCATTGACAATAAATTTTCCATCCAATGAATATTCTATATTACAACCTTCACCTTCACACGAAAAAATGAAATCATTCATTATTGAACCATCTTTTTTGTTTAAAATTTTTAATTCTCCGCTTGTATTTTTTACCGCAATAAAATTATTATCAGGAGATAATGCCAAATGACTTGGATTTGATAATGGATGAACCTTCCATATTTTTTCCCCAGATTGTATGTCATAAAAATTCACATCTCGACCGATTGTTATACAATTATTACTATCTTCAGTAAACCGTACTTCAAAGCTTTGCTTAATTTTTATTGTTTTCATAATTGTATATTATAACATTTCCTTTATAATGTCCACACAATTTTGCCCAAATTTCGCATAACGTGAAAGCTATACGACGTTTTTGCGGTTGCGATAAAGGAAACCGCAGGTTTCCAGCAACCGCAAAAATGTGCCGGAGAAAAAACGCACAAAGGCCAAAGGCCGACTGCGTTTTTTCGTAGGCCAAGCCGCTACTGCGGCGCAGCGTATAGCGTATGTTATGTGCAGTTTTTTCTGCTACAAAAATATTTTATATGTTCCCTATTTATAAGTTCACAATTATTAGAAAAAAAATAATCCAATAAATAACTGGAATTGCCACACAAATAATACCAATTATTTTTATTGTTTTATTTTTTATTACCACAACAGGTAAAAATGAGAAAAGTCCCCCTGCTATTGTAAAAAGAGTGTTACCAAAAAGTCCCATTTCAAAAAAATAACCTACAATTCCTATAATGATAGGGGATAAGAAAATTATCCCTGCATATATAACAAGTAATATATCAGATAAATCTAAAGTTGATTTTCCGACTTGAGAAACAGATTCTGTTTTTGGTACTGTTCCAATCTTGCAACCACACTTTGAGCATACAATGGTATCCTCCGTAACTTCTGCTCCACAATATGTACAAAATTCCATAATATTATCCTCCAAACAAACATCTTATTTAACTCCTGTTATTTAGTACACATTCATAAAGAATTGTCAATTGTTTTTTAATATTTTTACAGAAAATTTCAAAAAAATTGCACATAACGTGAAAGCTATACGACGTTTTTGTGCCCCGAATAAGGAAACCGTAGGTTTCCAGGGGCACAAAAATGTGCCGGAGAAAAACCCCACAAAGGCGCTACTGCGCCGACTGGGGTTTTTCGTAGGCCAAGCCGCTACTGCGGCGCAGCGTATAGCGTATGTTAAACGCAGTAAAATCTGCTACGTTAGCCGGGCGCCATGGAGGGCGCACGGGGTCTTATTTTTAACTAGCGGCGAAGCCGCTTAGCATAATTATTATTTCTTCCATCCTTTATTATTAATGTATTTTATTAATACTATTATTAAAAATACCAATAAAATTATTGCAATAAATCCTATTATACAAAAAACGTATGAAATATATGCAAATATTGCCAGGCCAAAAGGTACAGTTTCAGGTTCTGAATATTCAAGCACTGTACATTGAACAGGAATAAATAATACCAGAATAATAACTATAACAATGATTAGAATTAATATAATTTTTCTTCTGTTTTTCATTAGGCCTTTTGTACAAAATCTTTATAATTCTATAATAAAAAATATTATTAGTCAATATAGCGGCGGAGCCGCTTAGCATAATTATTTTTATTATTCCTTTCATCGCCCCGCAAGGATGCGGGGCGAAATCTTCAGACGTCCAGATTTTATTGCGTTTAACGTGAAAGCTATACGACGTTTTTATGGCCCGAATAAGGAAACCGTAGGTTTCCAGGGCCATAAAAATGTG
>BOBW01000113.1 GCA_026002595.1 Spirochaetia bacterium
ATATATTGATGATGCGGATGATCCCAAAAACCGAGCCGGGTTGAAATCAGTTTATCAAAAAGATTTTTGTCATAATCAAAAAACGGAACCTGAATTTTTCCATCTTCATGAAAAAGATACACCACGTCCATTTGCTAACCTCTATCTCTGCGGTAAAACCGCATTGTTGAATTGAAGCGAAACAAGGTTTCGCCTGCCTCCTAATTGCTCATCGCCATTGCCGCATATCCCACAAAGGAATCGGCGTTTTTTGCAGATGCATCTCCCGCTTCATGCAGGGTGTCAATGCTGGTGCCGTAGGCAAGAAGCCGCGCCGGTCCTGCGCCCCGCTCCTGGGCAAAGCCCAGCGCACCCAGCACCGCCCCGGAGGAACAAGCGGATTGATCCTTTTCCGCCCGTCCAAGGACATCCGCGGGATCGCCCTTTTCCACTGCTTCGATAAAGGCCCGATCGTTCTGTTCCCGCACCCATTGCAGGGCCCGTCGGCCTGACCCCATGGGGGAAAAACCATAGGCGGCCCCGTAATGGGTAAGGTCCGTGGAGCCCAGAACTACGGCTTTACGGCCCAGGGACAGGGCGGCCTGGGCAATGATTTTGCCCGCTTCAAAAGAGGATTCCTCCGCAGGCAGACGGAGCCACACAAGGCGGGCCTCCGGAAAAAAGAAACGTACCATGGGGAGCAGAACCTCTACGGTATTGTCATGGTAAGAGTCATCCTGGTGGGGAAGACTCTTTTGCAATAATTCACGGAGTTCCCTGTCTATCATCAAGATTCCCAGGGGGGTCTTTACCCCATCCTCAGGGGCAAAGAGGGGTAAAGACCCCCGGCCCAGGTGTCCGCCCAAAACAATGACCGTTTCCGCATGCGGGTCGAGACTGGAGACGGCGGCGGCGGCAATGGCCCCCGAAAAAAACCATCCCGCATGGGGGGCAATAGCGGCGGCAGCGGCAAGCGGTTTTTGAGGGAACTTTTCCAAAAAACCGGATATTTCATGGGAATTTCGGGGATACCAACCCACAGGAAGGGCCATTTCTCTCAAATTCATATCGAATAATCCTAGCATATCTATTTAAAAACATATATAATAACTTCATGCGGCAAGTACAACCGGGCAGAAAAACTTCAGTATTGACAAACCTGATAGCTTCGGTTTGTATCATCGTTTATATCGGGACGCTTGCATACGGGGCCTACCGGATCTACAACAGCATCCAGGACCGCCTCGCAGCGGGTGAACAGGAGTACGCCAACCTGGCGGACCTTGCCGTGGCAGCCGGGGTCCTGGGCTTCATGGATGAACCCTTTATCCAGACCATTGATGACGCTATTCGGGCTTCCCAAACCATCCTGGGGGTGATCATTACCGGCCCCAATGGTGAATACGCCTTTGAGCGGGAACCGGGCGCCATAATCACCATGGTGAACAACTCACCCCGTTTCAGCCGCCCCTTCGGCGTCTCCAATCCGCCCCATTACATGCCCCTGCGGATCGAAGGGCAGCGGAACGCCAGCATTCAGGTTGTCACCGGATATATTGATTACGAATACTGCATTGATGTCCTCAAACGGGTACTCTTTGGGGTCCTCTCTGCCCTGGCCCTGGCTTTTTTCACCCTCCTTCTGGAAACCCTGCTGGTAAAGAACAACGGCAAGACAGCCAAGGGCAGATACCGGGAACCGGAAGACGGGGATTGGGCTGAAGAAAAACCGGAAGCGGAAATTTTGGAAGATGATTTTGCGGATATTGAAAATTCGGGGAATGAATTTAACGATTTAAAAGATATGCCTGATACTGATGAGAACCCGCTCCCTGCGGACAGGGAGCCTGAGGCCGCTGCAAGGATCACCGAACCGCCTGCCCGGCAGGAACGGCCGGAGCCGAAAGGGCCGCAGCCTCCGCATACAAGATCTTTCCTTGCGGATCAGGGGGCGGCCGCTGCATCTTCAACAAACGCAGCCTATCAGGAGGCCCCGCCCCAAGAAACAGGGCCGAAGGGGCTTTACTCTCCCCGGGGAAACATCGGGTGGGAAGAATATACCGCCGATCGGCTGGAGGCGGAACTGCACCGCTGCGCTTCCTACGAGCAGGATCTGGTTTTTCTCTCCGCGGAACTGGCCGGGGACGCGGGCGGGGATGATCTGTACAGCTGGTTTGCCGCGGATACGGTGTCTTTCTTTACCCAGCGGGACCTGATTTTCGAAATGGGAGGACAGGGGATTTCAATCATCCTGCCCAATATTGATCTGGAGCAGGGCTTCGTTGATTCCCGGGAATTCCATAAGCGGATATTGAACAAGGACCAATACGATATCCGCATCGGCTTGAGCTCACGGGCAGGCCGCTTGATTGATGCGGACCGGCTGATGTTTGAAAGTTTCCAGGCCCTGAAAAAGGCCCGGCAGGACCCGGGGTCCCCCATCGTGGCCTTTAAAAGCGATCCTGAAAAATACCGGGAATTCCTCCGGGCCAAAAAACAGGGCTGACCGGACATCATAAACTTAAGGATTTTTAACCAGAGACCTCACGGACAGCACGGATTCGTGGTTCCCTGTTTTTTTCTTTTGTCCGTGTGGTCAGTGTGGTCTGTGGTTTTTTTTTAAGTTTATGATGTTGAAGCTGACTGGACTTACTGCTTTTCAAAGAACGAAGCTTCCCGGAATATCCCGCTCCGCAGACCATGACGCAAGGGCATAAACATAGGGTGAGCCTGTTACGGCTGCATACCATTGGTCCGATTCCCCCTCCATCCGGCCGATACGGATGCTGCGGATGCTGCCATTCCCCAATTCCAGGACTACCCTGCCCTCTCCGGCGGGCGCCGCGGCATCGGCAGAAATAAAGTCTTCCCCCTCGGCGTTCAGGATGAAGCGGATATAGGTATCCACCTTGTTTTTATCAAGCGCAGTAAGGGCGGCGCCGCTGATCGACCAGGTCTCCCCGGCGCGGGTAAAAATCAGGGGATCGCTGCCTAATGCCGTCCCCTCCGCAGTAAATTCCGCAAGGGGATAAACCGTAAGGCGCTGTACGATATCCACGTCAAGGGTGCCGTCTTCGCTGTCGGGGAAAAGCCGCAGGTTATACCAGGAACTCAGGCTGCCTGCGATATATCCCGAAAGCCGGTCCTCACCGGATCGGACCTCGTTCTGTCCTGCCTTCCGCAGATAGATGTTCCGTCCGGTAAGATCCCCATTTCCCACAAGAAGGTCCAGCAGGGGAAGCCCCGCGCCGCCCCGGACCCTTATGCGGGAAGCGGCGGCCTCGGTAAGCCCCAGCCGTTCATGGGCGGAATTTGCCCCGGAAGACGCGTATACCGGCCAAACTCCCCGGCGGGTCAGAATTCCCAGAAAGTCATCGATACGGGCCTGCCGGGCGGGGTACTCCGCCGGCACGGACGCCGCCGGCATGGACGCCGCCGACATGGAAGCCGCAGTACCGGCGCCGACCGGGGCAGGCGCGGCAACAAACCAAACGCCGTTCTTTCGCAGGAGCTTGATATCCACCGAAGGGCCGTAAATTTCCAGGGCGTCGATCTGGTCCCGGAATTTGGGATCCAGCCAGGTAAAAGCGGCGGTCCGCTCCCCTACCCGCTCAGGATCGAAAATAAGGGTGAGGGCATAGAGGATGGCCAAAACTCCCACGATACCGGAAAGAAGATAGAGTTTCTTTTTATAGGCCGTCATGTGCGCTCCTTGTCACCGGCGTCCGCGGCCGGTTCTTTGGCAGCCCGCTGTCGGCGCTTCCAGGCAAGGCAAAGCCCCCCGATGATCACGGCCAGGGGGATGATGATCACGTTGAGAAACTGGGCAAAGCCCATCACCTGGGTTCGCCGTGCGGGATTGCTTATTTTATCGAGCCGGCCTGTCTGACTTTGACGGCTGCGGATGCCGGTAAGGCCCTCATCATTCCCCAGCCAGTCGATGGCCTGGATGACAAAATCCAGGTTCTGCCGGCTGCCGGTATATTGTAAAAGGTCCGTTACAAAATCCGAATCACTTATAACGACGATCCGGGACGGCCTGTTTTCCCGGGGCAGATCGGGGAGTTCCTCAGCGGAGCCTTCCCTCTCAGGCTTCGGCACCCCCTTGAACCAGCTGGGGAAATTTCCCGAGAGGCTCAGGGCGAGGATCTTTTTCCCCGGATCTGCTGAGCCGTCCGGCTCCATCAGGTAGCCGATTTCGGGGTTTGTGGCAAAATTTTCCTTCTGTACCCAGCCTTCGGCGGTGGTGGTAAAGAGTGTTTCCGCATCCACCCCCTCCGGAACGGTCACTTCGATATGGCTGGGCCAGAAAAGGTCCACCCCGGCAAAGCGGGCGCTTACCGGATGCGCCGGATTGCCGTTTTCCCCCAGGGCTCCCACCCAATGGGGATAGCGGATAATTTTGATCTGTATTGAGCCATTGGGAGCCCGGGTTTCATACTGAAGGGTAAGGGCGGACCGGTCCAGGGTCAGCTCCGGTTTTATCGTGGCCCCGTAAAATGACACCATGGAGAGAAGCCCCTGATCATACATGACACGGGCCTCAAAGCCCCCGTTGATATCCACATAGACCCCGTCCAGGGCAAAGAGGACCTTGCCGCAGGCTGCAAAAAGGCCCGGCGGACATCACCTCTGCGGACATCAAGGCTTATCTGGCCCATCAAAACCGCGCCCTGAACCGTTCGGCCTCTACCATGAATTTGGCCCTGAGCGCCTTCAAGTTTTTTTATGGCACGGTGATGAAACACGATATCGCCCATGAACAGCACCGCCCCCGGCAGGACAAAAAACTCCCGGTGGTTCTTTCCAGGTCTGAAATCAAGGCGGTCTTAAAGGCCACGGAAAACCTCAAGCACCGCCTCCTTTTAATGATGGCCTATTCTTCAGGGCTGCGGGTCAGCGAAGTGGTCAGCCTTAAACGGTCCGGCATCGATCCCGCCCGCAAAACAGTGATGGTCAATTCCGGCAAAGGCCGGAAAGATCGTTACACCCTGCTTTCGGATCAGGTTATCAAGGTTCTTAAAGAATATTA
>BOBW01000114.1 GCA_026002595.1 Spirochaetia bacterium
CTCTGTATCTTCGGGTTTGTAGTCTTTGAAAATATCCTTAGCCCTTACTATATCCCTGCTTTGAGTGCTTTTATCCCCGCCGCAAAGCAAGATAACAATTTCATTCCCGGTATCCTGGAAACAAGTTTCCTTGTAATACACACGATAACCGGTACCGTAGTCGATACGCATCTCAGAAAACCCTTCCCCAATGGGGTGGGAATCGCCAGGGTTCCCCTCGGAAAGGCGCTTGACCCTGGCGAATACCCGCGCCCTTGCACGGACATCTTTCAGATTTTTTATCCATTTTTTGTATTCGCTCGATCTGCGTATTTTCTTCACCTTTATAATGTAGACTATATTCTACGCTTTTGCAAGAGGTTCAACCACCGTGCGGATATGGAAGTTAAAGTAACCCGTATCCGCCATATACAGGAAGGGGCTATTTTTTCTCCTCCATAGCCTTTTTCTTTTTTACCGCTTCGATATAGGTTGTGATAAAAAACAGCTCGTCATCGGTCATCAGCTCAATTTCCGCTATTATTTTTCTCTGAACCGGGGTCAATTCCCTGACCCCGGCGTTTTGCAGCATTTTGGGTTCCGTGCCGTGAAGAATCCAGTCCCTGGAATACCCGTGAATCTTTTCAATCAGCATGGCGGTGGAGTTGGAAATACCGACCTTATCTTTTAAAAGCCGGGAAACATAGCCATCAGTAGCATAGATACTCTCAGCGAATTGTTTTTGGTTCAGGTGGTTTTCTTTAAGAATAATGAAAATCCGGTCTGAAAGAACCATGTTTACTCCTAAACCAAGGATACCCGAAAAAGTTTACTTAATCAATAAAATCCACTTGACACCTTATTAAGAAGGTTATAATCTGATTAAGAAACTTCAATATATAGGAAATAAACATGATAAACCAAGACCCAAAGGATGAAATCATCCGCTTTGTTTTGGATGCCTCCGATAAGGAAAACGAAAACCTTGCCGTTTTTATCGCCGGCATACAGGCGCAGGAACGGGCCTTTCAGCGTCAAAAGGCGGGGGAAGGGAGCGGTCCCGTTTATGCGGCATCCGGGACGGTTCCGGCAGCGGGGGAATAGCGGGATGGCAATCAAATTTTCAGCAGCCAATCTTGGCAAGATTATTACTGCGGGAATGATAGCCCTTTTTGTTTTAAATCTGCTCTGTTTTGTATATTATAACATACCCGGTCATTTCTCATCAGTGTCAGGGGCAACAGATTATGTATATCCAAAATATGCACATTATATTCATATGACCGAAGGGTTTGGATATGGCAGGCTAAACAATGAGGGACTTAATAATCTCAATGATTTTAATTCACAAAAAATTGACGTTGTAATAATGGGATCATCTCAAATGGAAGGTCTTAATGTTGCACAAACAAAGACAACAGCGGCAATTTTGAATAAACTATTTTATGAATCAAAATATGTTTATAATATCGGCTTTTCCACCCATGATTTTTGTCGTAATATCAATAATTTAGCAAATGCAGTTCAGTATTATAAACCAACGGAATATGTTGTTTTTGAAATTCAAGATGTAAAGATTGGTATACAAGAACTTGAAGATGTTGTGAATTCAAAAATGAAAAGATTACCTGCATTCAATAATGGAATACTATCTTATTTACAGAGAATGCCATATTTGAGATTGGGTTACCGGCAAGTAAAATTATTTACGGGTATTCATGTAGTTGATACACTTAAAATCATTGAACATAAAAATACAAGCCTCGAAAACGTTCCGGTCATTGATGAAAAAGAACAATATTCCATACTGCTTGATGCGGTAATGCATCGTATAAATCAAATCAGTATCAACAATAACATTAAACCGATAATATTTTATCATCCCCATTTAACGCTTAACAAAGACGGTTCTGCCTCCGCGAATACCAACGATGAGTATCTCGATGCCTTCAAAGCCGCTTGTATCAATAACGGTATTTACTTCCTTGATATGACCGCCGTCTTCATGGAAGAATATCAAACCAACCACATTCTGCCCTACGGCTTTGCCAATACCGCTGTCGGCGCCGGTCATCTAAACAAAAACGGTCACCGGATAATTGCCAATGAATTGTTCAGACGGATAAACGAAATAGAAAAGGGCGGTTCACTATAATGGCCTTTTCCAGCATCACTTTTTTTGTATTTTTTGCAATAGTGCTTGCGGCAATGATCCTTACCAAACCGCGTAAAGCACGGCATATTATTCTGTTAATTGCCAGTTATGTCTTTTACGGCTGGTGGGATTGGCGGTTTTGCTTTCTCATGCTTGTTTTGACGGTAGTTGCATATATATCGGCGGTACAAATTGAGAAGCGGCAAAATAACCGGATTTTTATTATTACCGGTGTGGCGGTTCCCCTTGTCATTTTAGGCATATTCAAATATTTTAATTTCTTTGTCGCGTCCTTCGCCGGCGTTTGGGGAATTTCGTCGGTTGGTTCCCTGAATATCATTCTTCCGGTGGGCATATCCTTTTATACTTTCCAGTCCTTAAGTTATACTATTGACGTGTACCGCAAAAAAATATGCGCGGAAAATGATTTTTTCAAATTGGCCTTATACATCGCGTTTTTTCCACAGTTGGTCGCCGGGCCTATTGTGCGGGCTTCCGATTTTCTGCCCCAGCTTGAAGAGGATCGGAATGTTACGGTACAGAATTTTACAACCGGCATTCAGATTTTTGTATTCGGGCTGTTCAAAAAAGTTGTCATCGCCGATTGGCTTTCGGTATTTGTGGATGATGTATTCAGAACCCCTAACGCCTTTCACGCGATAAGCATTATCCTGGCGCTTATCGCCTATTCCATCCAGATATATTTTGATTTTTCCGGGTATTCGGATATGGCTATCGGCTGCGCCAAGTGCCTCGGCTATGATTTTGCGCGGAATTTCAACGTCCCCTATCTTTCCCAAAACATTACCGAATTCTGGAGACGCTGGCATATCAGCCTGTCTTCCTGGCTGCGGGAGTATTTGTATATCCCCCTGGGCGGCAACCGGAAAGGGGCCGGACGGACCTATATCAACAATATGCTTACCATGCTGCTGGGCGGATTATGGCACGGCGCAGACTGGACTTTTGTTGTGTGGGGCGGCGCGCACGGTATCGCCCTGTGTCTGCATAAATTCTACAGGAAGCATTTTGTAAAAACAAAAAACGCGTCATCTACCGGGAAATGTTCCCGCTTCTTCCGTTTTCTGGCGGCAAATCTTTTAACCAATCTGTTTGTCTGTTTCTGCTGGATATTTTTCAGGGCCGACAGTTTCTTAACCGCAAGTCAGATCATTGTACGGATCTTTACCTGGCAGACGGGGATTATCCAGATTTACGCCTGGGTTATTGCTGCCATAATCATTGTCTGTGCGGCAAGCATCGTAACGGTTGTCAAACACCATGCCCAGGCATCAGGTTCTGATGAATCTGTGCAAATAAATGGTTTCTATCCCATACTTGATTTATCAAAATTTTGGCATCTGCTTGTTTTCTTTGTCCTTATGGGGGTGATTGCCGGGCTTGCGTATACCGGGGCGAATCCGTTTATCTATTTTCAGTTTTAGTGTAGTGCACAAAGGCCGCTTTCCGGTTGACAAAAAATGCGTATTATGCGTATAATAAAATATGAAGTTTCAGGAAATTGAGCGGATACTATTGCATGGGCACCCGGAAACCTTCACGTCCCTAAGCGCCTTTCTATAGAGAAAGTCTAGCCGTGACCATCCCCCGAGTGTACCTGGAAACAACGATGTTCAGTTTTCCCTTTGCCGATGATTCGCCGGATCTGCGGGCGGATACCCTGAAAGTCTTTGACATGATCCAGGACGGGAAGCTTGACCCCTACACATCGGAATATGTCCTTCAGGAAATCCGGGACACCACAAAGCGGGATTTGCGCCTGAAAATGCTGGAATACATAACCAAGTATGAGATCAAAGACTTGGGGCAAAGCGATGAGGCGGAACGGTTAGCGGCGCTTTACCTTGAGGCCAAGGCAGTACCCGCCACCTATCCCACCGATGCGGCGCATATTGCCATGACCGCAATTAACGGCTTAGACTTTATCGTAAGCCTGAATTTTCAGCATATTGTAAGGCCTTGGACTATTGAAATAGTGGACGCGATAAACGAGAAAGAAGGGTATAGGCATATCGGCATATACAAGCCAGCGGAGGTATTGGAATTATGAAAACGGTACAGGACTATATGAACGACCCCCGGATCGTAAATGACCCGGAAATGATGAGCGCCCCGGAAACCATCCGGGAGATACACGCCATACGATTAAAGCACCAAGACGAAACTAGGGACATGACACCGGAACAGCGCCGGGCTTACGTCCACGCTGGAGCCATGGCTGCCTATGCAGAGGCCGGGATCCCCCCCCTCCGCGTCAATCTTGCCGGGCAGGGAAAAATCCGTCCTATGGTTACGGCATAGTGCCATGAGAAAATACAAAAGCGCCGTTTATAAGCACATCCACGAAGAAATGAAGTATTTTCACGCAGTCGATGACATAAGCACCGAAAAGCTGGCGGAGTTTGAAAGCCACTGTTTCAGGGCCGCGTCACCGCTATTCCCGCCATGGCCGCAAGCCCCGGATATGGCCACAGCACGAATCGAAACCGACTTGACCGCAGAGGAACGGGCAATCATTGCCGCAGGGGAAAAGGAATACCGGGAACACCCGGAAACCTTCACGCCCCTAAGCGCCTTATTGCAGGAGGGTCCGCCACCCGAAACCCCTATTGACACAAAAAACGCTATAAACTAGTATGACAAAGTCTACTATATTTTAGCGTCGCTATATATGGGAAGGAACATCGGGCAATAGCGCAGTTGGTTAGCGTACAAGTCTGGGGGACTTGGGGTCCCCGGTTCGAATCCGGGTTGCCCGACCAAGTGATACAATCAGGTACAGAA
>BOBW01000115.1 GCA_026002595.1 Spirochaetia bacterium
CCCTCGTCCCGGCGGTCCTCGGCGGACTCAATGGATTTGGTCAGGGCCTCCCTGCCCCCGGCAATCAGGCCCTGAACCATGTCGGGGCTGACCCCGTAGGTGGGGGGACATTCGGAGGCGTCCAGCACCCCCAGCCGGCCCGAAGTTCCCGCGCCGATGTAAACCAGGCGGCCCCCCTTCTTAAAGGCCGCCACAATATCGTCCACCAGGGCGGCAATCTCCGGCAGTATTTTTTCTATTGCCGGGGGCACCTTTTTGTCCTCGTTGTTTATGATGGTAAGGATCTCAAAAGAATTTTTGGAATCAATGTCATTGGATGACTCATTCCGCTTTTCTGTGGTCAGCTCCGAAAGGATCTTCGAGGTAAGAGAATTTACCGGCGCCGAGTTATCAGCCATTGTTATGCTCCCTTTGCTGCGGACAGGTTTGTTCCCCGCCGTATTGAAGAACGGCAAGGTTATGAAAAATTTTGCGGGTACGGAAGATTCCCCCATTATCCCGGCCGGGATGGACCCGGTTGGACAAGAGCACGGCGTACAGATGATTTTCCGGGTCGATCCAGAGGCTGGTCCCGGTAAATCCGGTGTGGCCGAAACTGCGGGGAGACATAAGATCCCCCGCCGCCCTGGAGGGCCCCGCAATCATCCAGCCCAGGCCCCGGTTTTCACCCTTGCCTGCGGTGTGGTTGCGGATCATCAATTCCGCAGTAATGCTGCGCAGGAAATTTTCATCCTTATCATCTTCCAGAGAGGCAAGCACCGCAGCGGCAAGGCGGGCCATATCGGCGGCGGTGGAAAAGAGACCGGCATTGCCGCTCACCCCGCCCATGACCGCGGCGTTTTCATCATGGACCTGGCCGCGAAGCATTTTGCCCCGCCAGGGATCATCTTCCGTGGGTGCGATCCGTTCAAGCAGGGAAGAAGGGGGAGTATAACAGGTATCGTTCATCCCCAGGGGCTCCAGGACCCGCCTGCGGATTACCGCCGCCAGATCAGTATCATCGATCACCGCAATAATTTCCCCCAGGAGGATAAAGGCCTCGCAGGTATAAACCACCCGGCCGGGACTGTCGGCGCGGATACTGCTGTAACGTATGGCTTCCAGCATATCCTCCCGGGTATGGGCGTAATGGAAAAGCTGCATTCCGCCGGGAATACAAGCGGTATGGGTCAGAAGCTGAAAGAGATCCATGCCGCCCTTGGGGTTATTTTTATAAGCGGGAAGAAAATGATCAACGGTATCTTCCAGACAGAGAAGGCCCTCTTCCATTTGCCGCATCAGGGCCAGGGTTACAAAGAGTTTGGTCAGGGATGCAAGATCGTAGAGGGTGTTCTGCTGTACGGGACCGAGGCCTTTGCCCAGAACCCCCGCCGCGCCCTGAGCTAGGTGGCAATGGCCTGGGCCATTGCCCTGGCCGATGACCCAGGATGCGCCGGGAAAAACCCCTTCCCGGACAGAGCGCTCTATAAATGTTTCCACCGATTGCATTTTCACCCTAAAAACTTTCCTGGACCAGCTTCATGCTGTAGGGGCCGACCGCGAAACATTCGGCCCGCTGTTTGTGTACCAGCGCTCCGCGGGAACGGGAAAGGGCGTCGTAATATTCCCGGTATTTGAACCAGGGAGAATTATCCGTAAGCCAGAGTTTCCCGATATGTTCAAACCAGAGATCGTATCCGGCGCTTACGTCGATAAAAATGTATGGCGTAAACTCCGGGGCGTCCTCCCAGTTTTCGGCGTAATAGGGACCCGCCGACCAGTGGGGCGGATCGCTGCGCTCAAAGCCCCGCAGGGCGGCGTAAAAGATGGCGTCCTCCACCGCACGGGAAGTGGTGATATGATCCTTGTGCAGGCTTTCGTGCCAGTGGGTTAAAATAACATCCGGTTTTTCCGCGCGGATAATATCGCAGAGCTTGAGGCGCAGTTCGTCATTATCGGGGGCCTCGCCGTCGGGGTAGCCCAGGCAGATAAACTTGCCCCCAAGGGCCTTGGCAAATTCCCCCGCGCGTTTGACATTGTACTTTCCGAATTCCACGGTGTCTTGATCCGGAGGGGCTCCGCGCTCACCGGCAGTCACCGCCACAGTAGTAATACTGTCGCCAAGAATACTGTGGGCTGCAAGGGTCTTGCCGCAGGTAAGTTCGGCGTCCCCGATATGGGCGCCGACAGCCATAATGTGTTTCTTCTTTCTGTCCATAGGATACTCCTTTTGTTTAGGGGAATTACCCCTTTACCGATCCGATCATAATACCCTTTACAAAATACTTTTGCAAAAAGGGATATATCATAATAATTGGCGCCACAACTATCATCATCGCCGCGGGGCGCAGGGTTTCCCCCACGATCGCCGCCTGCCTGACGCCGATAGTCCCCATGCCGCTTTGTGCGAGCTGAGCCGCCGCTTCGGTCTGGTTTATCAGGTTGATAAGTACATAACTCAAAGTTTTGAGGTTTTTGTTGGTAATGAAAAACGCCGCGTCGCTCCAGGCGTTCCAGTGATACACCCCGATGAACAGGGCCATGGTTGCAAGCAGGGGAGTGGACACAGGAAGTATGATTCTGAAGAAGATATGCATATACCCCGCCCCGTCAATCTTTGCGGCCTCCTCAAGGGAATCGGGGATTTCCTTAAAGAAGGATATCATGATGATGACATAAAAGGCGTTTAAAAGGCCGGGTATGATATATACCAGAAAATTGTTCATCAGCCCCAGGAAGCGCAGGGTCATATAATAGGGAATCAGGCCCCCTGAGAAATACATGGTAATGATCATGGCGATCATATAAAACTTTCTGAACCGCAGATTGCTGTGGGACAGGCTGTAGGCGAAAAGGCCGGTGAAGATAAGAGTAGCAATAGTACCGATAAGGGTGCGCATCACCGTTACTATTGCCGCGGTATAAATATAATCTATGCGGAGCACCGCCTTGTAGTTTTCCAGGGAAAATGACCGGGGCCAGAGATATATGCCCCCGCGGAGGGCGTCCTTCCCGTCATTAAAAGAGAGGATGATGGAATAGTAAAACGGATAGGCCGTCACAATCAGTACTATTACACATATTATCATTACAACGGTGTCTATTACCCTGTCTTCCAGGCTTCTGCGGATACGGCGTTTTCTCTTTGCGATCATATTTCCATACCTCCTAAAAAATCCCTTCTCCGGAAAGCTTTTTCATAATCCGGTTGGAAAGGAGTACCAATGCAACAGAGATAAGGCTCTGGAACATGCCGATGGCGGTGGCAAAGGAATAGCGCTGGTTCAAAATTCCCATTTGATAGGAATAATACCCTATTACCATGGACTTCTGATAATTCACCGTATTGCCCATCAGGAAGGTCTGTTCAAAATTGGAGCCCCCCATACCGCCTGAAAATAATCCCCCAAGGGCGAGGATGAGCAGCACAGAAATGGTGCCCCGTATGCAGGGCAGGGTGATATGCCAGATACATTGCAGCCGCCCGGCGCCGTCGATCTTTGCGGCGTCATAGAGTTCGGGATCAATGCCGGTCATGGCCGCAAGGAAGATGATGGACCACCAGCCCAGTTCCTTCCACACATCGGTGATCACCGCAAGGGCCCAGTAGGCGTCGGGGTTGGCAAGAAAATTAACCGGCCCTGTGATGAGCCCCAGGTCCGAGAGCAGCCGGTTTACCAGGCCGTTCTGGGTATTGAGGAAGGTGAACACCAGCCCGTACACCACAACCCAGGAAATAAAGTGGGGCAGATAACTGAGGGTCTGGACAACCCGTTTGAATTTATTGTACCGCAGCTCGTTAAGGGCCAGCGCAAAAATAATGGGCGCGGGAAATGAGAACATCAGTTTAAACAGGCTGATACCCAGGGTGTTCCGTAAGACCCTGCCGAACCAGGGATCGGTGAAAAAGGCGATAAAATGTTTCATCCCGTGGTTGGCGGTCCAGGGACTGGTGAAGAAACCCGCGAACCCGGTGACGCTCCGGTAATCCTTAAAGGCGATGATGAGCCCCGACATGGGGATGTACGCAAATATCAGGAAGAAGGCCATCCCCAAAAGGGCGAATATCTGGAGCGAAAATTGGTTCTTCAAATCCCGTAGTAGTTTCGGCGCCCGTGCTTTTGTCATCACATTGTTCCTTATTACCCCATATGCGTATATTTAAGAAGAATTTAACCACGGACCACACTAACAACACGGACAAAAAGGCAAGGAATCAAAGCAAATGTTCGTGCTCTCCCCCGCGAAAGCGGGTTCTTGTGTGGTCCGTGGTTCATTATTCTTCGGTTTTCCTTTACTTTACCGCAGCCCTGGCCGCATCGTACTTTTTCTGTGCCCATGCAATATAACCGTTCAGATCAAGCCGTTCCAGTTCGTTGTAGAAGGAGTTAAAGGCCGCATTAAAGGCTGCGTCATCCCGTGCGGAGATGATGATGTTGCGGTTGTTGTTATACAGGGTAGAGACAGAAGTTTTGATTTCGTTCTCTGGAGTTTCCGCCAGGGGTACTACCTTGCCGAGAAGGGGGTCCCCTTTCCAGTATTTTTTGAAGTCATACATCAGTTTGGTAACCTGGGAGAACCTGGGATTTGCCGGAACCAGGGCTTTCTGAACCTCGGTCAAAAAGGTTGCGCCGAAATACCAGACATTATCGCCCCGGACCTTCCATTCGATTTTTTCATTGATCACAGGCAGGCCGTCGGCGTTGAGGGTATAGTCAAGCCCTTCCACGCCCCACTGGGTCAGCTTATCCCCTTGGGGACTGAACATGAATTCCATCAGCCTGATAAGCCTGCCGGGGTTTTTGCACGCGGTGGTAATATAC
>BOBW01000116.1 GCA_026002595.1 Spirochaetia bacterium
CCCGGAGCAGAACCGTGCTCCCTTCAAAAATATCGTAAGAACCGTCCTCGTAAAGATGAAAGGTTAACGCCATGATTTCCTCCTCCATTAATTCGGATATTCCCAACTGAGAAGCATATACACACTGGCCGACCAGGTATAGCCCGGCGCCCGGAGGCCCTTGCCGGTCAGAGCGTCAAAGTTTTCATAGTTCCCTTTTGCCACATGACTTGAAAGTTTAAGGTAACGCCGGGCTATGGTTTCGGCGAGTTTTTCAAATCCGCCCCGGCGCAGGCCGTCCACGATAAGGTAAGTCGGGGGCGCCCAAATGGGGCCCCGCCAGTACCCATCGCTTTCATAGCGGGGGCTGTCCGGCGCTTCGGTGGCAAGGCCGTATTCGGTAAGAAATCGTTTTTCCAGAATAGCGGCGGTTTTTTCCATTTTGTCATGATCCAGAAGGTTCCCCAAAACCACCGGGATATGTACGAGCAGGCTTGAGGGGTCGGGACGATAAGTATGGCTGTGGCTCAAGACCGCAACAAACTGATCGCCCTTCCACATGAGGGCGATCATCTTTTCCAGAAGGATGTCCGCCCGTTTCCGCCATTCCGGGCTGGTATTCATTTTTAGCTTGTCCGCAATCCGGGCAAGGGTATGCATCTGGAGTACCAGGAAGGCGGAAAGATCCGGCGAAGTTACATAGTAACCGTGATCAAAGACCGTAGAATTATCCCAGCCGCTGTCGCAGCCCTGGGGATAAGCGGGAACGCCATCGTGATCCTCGTCCCGGAAATTGAGCCACCAGGCGGTCCACTTTTCAAGATGAGTATAAACGGTTTTAAGCGTTTCTTCGGGATATTCAAATTTATCCATTAATTTGCCGAAGCACCAGCCATGAACGGGCGGCTTGGTGATGGCCCAGAACGTTTCAGCATTGGGACTCCATAAATCCGGCAGTGCGCCGTTGGACGCCTGGAGGGAGAAGGGCGCCATAAATTGTTCCAGGGCCGCCTGCTGACCAACTCCGGCCATAGCCAGGGCATTAAAGCAATGATCCCATGACCAAACGGAGCTCATCATCTTCTTTGCCATCAGCATGGAATCATAGCGGTATACATCCCGGGCCCGGACATAACTTGACCAGAGATTGTACCAGGTAACCCGTTCAAAATCTCTTTTCTGTTTATCGCCCCCGGCGGAAGCGGGCATCTTCTTCAGAAAATCAGCCCATTCGTTTTTGATGTTCCCGATATCCTTATCCGGATCAAAGGGATCCGGAAGATCCGTTTTTTCCAGCATGGAAATATTTAATGCCGCCAGCAGTTTTCCCTCTTCACAGGCAATATGAACTTCCCGTTTATGGTTTACCGGAACGCCGTTCCACTGGAAAACCCCATCGGAAACCAGGGGGCCGCTCATGGAACCCTGACCTTTCAAAACCTTGAAGAGCGAATAGGTACGCTTTCCCCCGATAATGATCCTGAATTTTCCTTCCGCATCGGAAGTCCCATAACTGTAGGAGTCCAGCGTTTTGAAGTAAAGATCGAGCCCTGAGCCTTCAAAGACGAGGGTTTCATCATCATGGATATAGATGCGCAGTTTTCCTTCCGCCGCATCGCAGAGCACACATTCAGGTTCCGCCCGGAGGGTATAATCTACAGCCCGGCCGTCCTGTAAAATCCAGAGTTCAAAGGCCGGCCCGTCCCGGAAGCGTTTAACCACATTGTGGATGGTAAGGGGTTTTTTCCCTCCTCGGCGGTAACCGAAACATAGGCCCCGTAACGGCTGAAAGGGATGTGGCTGATGTCAATGGGGGTGGATTCTATTTCATGCATGGCAGATTTCTCCTTGTTTTTTGAAGATCGCTGGTTTTGATCTTATACCCTATTATCCTGATTGAACAAGGAAAAAATTATCTTTCTTACAGTAGATTTTTGTTCCTTTTAGCCGGAATCCATCAGAGCGCGGCGGGCGGAATCCCCTCCAGATCACAAAAGTGGATAAAAAATTCATATAAAAAGGTTAAAATCCTTATAACCGGTTTACCGGGAACCCTCCTATAATAAAATAAAATCCGTTGTTGATACCGGCGGAAAAAAATTTAGGAGGAGTTATGAAAAAACTCGTAACGGTATTATTAATTGGTGTCCTCTCTGTTTCTTTTGTCTTCGCCGGGGGCGGCGGTCAGAGCAATGCGGGTAAAACCAATCTTACCCTGTACACATGGTGGGGCGGGGGTGAGGCTGCCTTTGGTGAGGCTTTGGTGGCGGATTTTGAGGCATCCCACCCCAATATCAAGGTGGAACGCAGCTTCGGGGGAACCGATTATGATGCAAAAATAAACACCATGATCGCCGCCGGAAACACGCCGGATGTATTCCAGGTTAATGAGGACAGGGTAGTTGACTGGGGCGAGAAGGGAGTTGGCGCGGATCTTAATCCTTTTTTTGCCCAAATGGGTATTAAGCCGGAAGATTATTATCTGGATAATTACCGCTTTACCAGCGGCGGGCACCTTTGGGGGATCGCCACCAATCCCACTGTCCTGGTTCTTTGGTATAACAGGGATTTGTTCAGGCAGGCGGGCGTTGCGGAGCCTCCGGCTTCAGCCGCCAATCCCTGGACATGGGATCAGTATGTGGCCGCCGCTAAAAAACTGACCAAGGATTCCAACGGGCGTACCCCCAATGATGCGGGTTTCAATTATGATGCGGTTACCCAGTGGGGAACCGTTATGCCCACCGGGAACTATGTCTACTGGATGCCCCTGCTTTATTCCGCCGGTACAAGCGTAGCGAATGAAAATGGGACCGCCCTGGCTTTGAACAGTCCTGCCGGTGCAAAGGTATTCCAGGCCATGTACAATCTGTCAACGGTGGATAAAGCGGCCCCGTCTTATGCCGTTACCATCAGTAACACTTTTTCCAATCAATCGGCCATGCTGATGAACGGGCAGATCGCCATGTATATCGGCGGCGGCTGGCAGCTTGCCGATTTTCTGAATGAAGATTTTGACGTTGGTATAACCTCGGTTCCAACTTTTTCCAATAAAGGCGTTAATATGACTTGGGGAGCCGGTTTCATGATGAAGAAAAGCGGCAGTCAGGAATCATTCCAGCTTTATGAATTCATGGTGAATTATACCAACTGGATTAATGCGTCTAAAAATCGCAAGGTAACCATTCCGGGCGCCATCGCTACTACCAGGGGCGCCTACAATGATTCTTCCCTTAATGCAACATGGCTGCAGCTCCTTAATCCCAACGCCATAAAAGTATATGGTGATATTGTGCAAAATGCCGCCCGTCTCGGAGAAAATGTTACCCTGAAAAACTTCCCGGAAATTATGGGACAGATCATCAATCCCGGCCTTCAAAAGGTGTGGATGGGTGAGGAAACGGTGGATCAGAGTCTGCGGGCCATTAACGGCCAGCTTAACGGTAAATTCCAGGGAGCCTGGAAGTAACCCTTTGGCGCAGACAGTTTGAAAAAATGAGCGGGGAAAATATCCCCGCTCGTGTTTCATTTTCTGAGGAGAAGTCATGTCCCGAAACCTACGGCCCGCAGACGGCCTTTCCGAACGTTCCCAGCTTAAATGGGGGTATTTTTTTATCGGCCCCTGCATCATCGGCCTTGTGGTCTTTAATTTTGGCCCCATGCTATTCAGTTTATTCATGGCGTTCACCCAATGGGAAATGGTAATACCTCCGAAATTCACCGGTTTGGATAATATTGCGGCGATTTCCAAAGATCCCCTGGTGAGAGCCTCACTGGGCGTAACCATTCATTATACGGTTCTTTCGGTTCCGCTGATCACCGTCATGGCTTTTCTGATTGCCGTACTGCTGAATACGGGGGTTAAGGGAATTTCTGTTTTTCGTACTATCTTTTATATTCCTTCCATTGTGCCTTCCGTGGCTTCTGCGGCTATCTGGCTTTACATTTTTGATCCCATGTTCGGCCTCCTCAATTCCATACTTAAAATTTTCGGGCTCCCGGCCCAGCCTTTTATTTACAGCCGGGAGGGCGTCATCCCCGGATTGGCGATGATGGCTGTTTGGGGCGCGGGGAATACGGTGATTATTTATCTGGCAGGCCTGCAGGGAATTTCCCGGGAACTCTATGAGGCGGCGGATCTTGACGGGGCCAACGGGTTTCAGCGTTTTTCCCGCATAACCGTGCCCCTTATGACGCCTATCATTTTTTTCAATATGCTCATGGCCATAATAGGCGCCATGCAAACTTTTACCCAGGCTTTTATTATGACCGGAGGCGGGCCCAACAATGCCAGCCTTTTCTATTCACTCTTGCTGTATAACACGGCGTTCCGCCTTGGGCGTATGGGTTATGCCTCGGCCATGTCGTGGATACTGTTTATTATTATCGCGGCGCTTACCTTTGTTGTATTCCGTACTTCAAACAAATGGGTGTTCTATGAAAACAAAGCTGATTAACTTTAAAACTCTGCGAAAGGATCGTCTTGTCAGCATGATCCTTTTGGTACTGATATCGGTGCTGATGATCTTTCCCTTTTACTGGCTCGTGCGTTCGTCTTTTATGACCGACAGGGAAATTATGACCATGCCCATTAAATGGCTTCCCGGCCAATTTAACCTCAGGAATTTTCGGGGCGCCCTTAAGGCCGCGCCCTTTGGACTTTATTTCAGGAATTCCGTTATTTTGGTGGCGGTCAATGTAACGGCCCAGATCCTGAGCGCCAGTTTTATCGCCTTTGGTTTTGCCCGTCTGCGTTTTAAGGGCCAGAAGTTATGGTTTGCCCT
>BOBW01000117.1 GCA_026002595.1 Spirochaetia bacterium
AGAAATAATTATTAAATGGGAATTGAGAGAAAGTTTAATAGCATATTGGAAATTAAATAGGTTAGGTTATAATATTGAATTATATAAATAAAATAATGGGGTACGCCCCTACTGCACATAACATACGCTATACGCTGCGCCGCAGTAGCGGCTTGGCCTACAGAAAAACGCAGTCGGCCTGCGGCCTTTGTGCGTTTTTCTTCCGGCACATTTTTGCGGTTGCTGGAAACCTTCGGTTTCCTTTATCGCAACCGCAAAAACGTCGTATAGCTTTCACGTTATGTGCCATTTGTCCTAAGCGGGTTAAAGATTATAGGGAAAAAGGCTTGACAAAAAATTTAAAGGATGGTATGATTAATTTTATATGGAGGAAAGATGAACCCTAAAAAGATGGTACGGTTGAGTAATACTATTGGATTTATAGCGGTTTTGGCTTTAATATATTGGGTTATAATATTTGTAACCACACAAGTATTTGGATTAAAAATATTTACGGCAAAAATAACGCAGACATTTGGTTTTAGTATAATAGGTATATTGGTATTAATGTTTGGTGCATTAATCATAAATATAATGTTTAATCTTTCGCGTATTGCTGATAAAATTAATAATGATAATAATAATGAAATTATTCAAAAAACAAAAGGTAAAGGTATAATAGTATTTTTTGTTTCGTTGCCAGTGATTATCTGTGCTTTATTTTTTGGGAGTTATCTATCAACTAAAAAAATAGAGAATGAACTGAAGAAATCAGCGGATGAAATTATAAATTCATATAATTCAGAAATTGATAAAATATCAAATTATACTTTTGATAAAGAATGGATAAATAGTGCTACAAATTTACTTTCTTTTATGGTAAAAATAGATCCAAATTTTAATAATGTAGCCATAATATTTGAAGATGAAGTTAATGGAAATATGTTTTATCTAACATTTTATAATGGCCGGGAAATAAAGGAAGAGACATTAAACAAAGTAAATTTTATAAGAGATTATGAACTTAAAGAAAGGGAATATATAGAAACAGTCTTTAAGGAGAATAATGATCAAAAATATTTTATGTCAAATGATGGTTCATATCATTTATTTATACCATATGAAAATGACGGTAAAAGAATGTTGTTTTTCTTTAGTGATCAAAGAAATTATGGTGCATTAAGGAGTTCTTGAAAATAATGGGGTACGGACAAACGGCGTATAACATACGCTATACGCTGCGCCGCAGTAGCGGCTTGGCCTACGAAAAAACGCAGTCGGGCTTTCGCCCTTTGTGCGTTTTTTCTCCGGCACATTTTTGCGGTTGCTGGAAACCTACGGTTTCCTTTATCGCAACCGCAAAAACGTCGTATAGCTTTCACGTTATACGCCATTTTTCCCGAACTGGTTTAAGAAGATGCACCGCCATCCGTGGCGGTGCAAAGAAAATGGTTGACAAAATTTTGAATATATGTGATAATATTGAGGAGGTGATTTTTATGGAATTTAATTTTAGCAATCAACTGACTTTCAAAGATTATGTGCAATATAACAAAACACATTCAAAAAATACTTTTTGGGGGAAATATGAAATACTATTTTATATCGTTCTTTTTTTATTTATTGTAACACCATCATTGTTTAAGTTCAAAAACGCATTGCAAATTGCCATTGTACATTTTATTATACCCTTTGTCGCACTTGTTACACTCTATTTAGTAGATCATCTTATAATAAGACCAACACAATACAAACGACATTTTAAATCAAATATTCGTCTATCAAAAATAGCGTATTATAAAATTTCAGAAGATACGATTGAAATTAAAAATGATAGCGAATATGCAACATTAAAAAAAGATGAAATATATAAAATTCTCTTTGATAAAGATTCTATCTATATTTATACAGCATTAACTTTGTCACAGATAATAAAAAAACGTTCTCTTAACAGTGAAAATGAATTTAAAGAATTAGTAGAATTCATAAAGGAAAATTATGTGAAAACAAAATAAAGATCCCGCCGTGCATCCGTGCGCGGCGCTTCGTGGCGGGAAAAACGGCGTATAACATACGCTATACGCTGCACCGCAGTAGCGGCTTGGCCTACGAAAAACCCCAGTCGGCGCAGTAGCGCCTTTGTGGGGTTTTTCTCCGGCACATTTTTGCGGTTGCTGGAAACCTGCGGTTTCCTTTATCGCAACCGCAAAAACGTCGTATAGCTTTCACGTTATGTGCAATTTTGCCTGAATATTTTTGAAGATGTATTGAACCCGAAGAAATAAATGACGCATACTACATATAGCGTTGTACCCTATTAACGGGTACTATATATAGTGTTACTTACTGGGATTCAATTTTCAAAGCAACTTGCATATTGTAAAAAATTGACTTTAGTATTATAATAGATTTTAGGAGGAATTTATGGAATGGTTTTTTGATGGATTTGGAACAGCCATAGTAACCTTTATTTTAGGTATAATAAGTGGTGGAGCTATTGGCTACAATATTGCTATACATAAGAGTAATAAGCAAAAACAAAAGGCCAGAGACAATTCGTCTCAATTCCAAATCGGGGAAATTAACAATGGCCGATAAGTTAATCCAAAAAAGTGGTAATTATTCTCCACAAATTCAAGTAGAAACCGTAAATATTATTGGCATTAGCGAGAACCGAGCGCGTGAAATATTTCTTGAAATGTCAGAATCAAAAAAAAGAAATATATCTATAGAGGCAAATCAATCAATATCAAGAGTATTGCCGTCAGGCGCTTGGACACACCTGAATGAAATTGAAAAGACTTACGATATTCAATTTAAGAATTTTATAAATCTAACGGATGAAAAAGAGTATGACTTAGCATCTAATATCTATTGGAAAATACTTTATTATTCCGGATATAGAGAGAATTGGGCAGAACGTGCAGTGCTGTCAAACAAGATGTTAACCTTAAGTGAGCAGGTTAAAGATGGTAAGTCCTCTGGATTGATACTAGCCAAGGGAATAGCATACTCATACATGGCAAGAGAACAGTATGGGCATGCTGAACATATTCTGGAACAAGCCCATGAGTATTTCCTGAAAAAAGGTACCCGGCAGGATATGGGGGTCTACTACGAATATATGGGTGATATTTTTAATGAGACTTCTCAATGTGATAAAGCTATTGATTTCTATAAAAAAGCACGAAATAGATATGAGGGGCTTGACCAAATAAAAACACAGCTTAAATTATCATTTCTCAATGCTAAATATGCTGATATCAATGATATAAAACAAATAGACTTTTTAAACGATCTTCTAGAACAATTTAAGGTTATGAAGAATTATCGAGAAGGATTAGTAGCAATGGAAATTGCCAGAAGATTTAATGCATTGAAAGAAACAAATAGAGCCTTGTTTATGGCAGGGCAAGCGTATAATTTTTTCAATGTTATAAACATGCCACGAAACACTAAGAAAGCTAACGATTTGCTTCAAAATATCCGCATTACAGGGAATGGAATAAATTATGAGAAATGAAATTAATCAACCAATTGAAAAAATTATTCATAGATGTCTGAATCCATCTGGCTATGATGGGCGTTTAAATATCCCATCTGGCTATTTACGAATCTCTATTACAGATCATTGTAATATGAATTGTGACTATTGTCATAATGAAGGTCAAAAAGAAAAGAATACATCTTTTCTTTCAATTGACGATCTGCGTTATATTGCTTCAAAAACTTTACAGTATGGATTAGCAAAGATTAAATTGACAGGAGGAGAACCATTGCTACATCCAGATTGTCAGAAAATGGTCCGTATGTTAAAGAGGGACCTATCTATTCCACATGTAGGTTTAAATACAAACGGCATTTTTTTTGATAGACTATTGCCTATTGTTTCTGATGGACTTTTAGATGATATTGTAGTAGGCGTTGATTATGCTGAAAACCCAATATCAAAAAAATCACAATTTGGAGTGTCATCAAAGGAAATATTGAACAATGTTCTCAAACTAAAAAAATTAATTCAAAATGTAAGTATTGCTTGTGTTTATGATGGAAATAAAGAAAGATTGGCAAATTTAGTAAATTGGAGCCTTCAGCATGAAGTGGTTCTAAAAATTCTTGAGGTCTCTGACGATAAAATCTATTCTGGTATAAGCCAGAAATTTATATCCATGATTGAGTATATTCTTGAGCGTTTTAGCTTGAAGCTAGGAATGATCGATACCCTTTCAGAGTATTTCGGAATGATTGCCAATGAACCAAATGTTTTTTTCTTTCATTCACATTGTCGGCTTCGTGAATGCGATATATGTGCTTTAATACATATTAGGGTTACTTCAAGAGGACGCATCAAGTCTTGTATCTTAAATAAAATCGAATATCCATTATTGCCACCAGGTGATTTTGATAACAGCATTTCAAAAGTAATTCATGATATTGGTCATACACCTGAATATTTTATGCAAGGTTGATTCAATGCTATTGTAAAGAGAAATATACTAATCTATTTTATAATAATTTCGGATAATTTAGTAAAAGAAACTATTATAAAATACTTTTTAGGCGATAACTTAAAAAAAGTAAAATAAATATCCATAGTAGATTATTTGTAGCAGGCAAAACTGCACATAACATACGCTATACGCTGCGCCGCAGTAGCGGCTTGACCTACGAAAAACCCCAGTCGGCGCAGTAGCGCCTTTGTGGGGTTTTTCTCCGGTACATTTTTGTGCCCCTGGAAACC
>BOBW01000118.1 GCA_026002595.1 Spirochaetia bacterium
GATGTAATTAATCTTGATGCATGGATTTCACGGTATCTCCGTGAGAATGGCTATGCTTATAAAATAATCTATGACGATGAATTAAGCGCTATATGGCAGGAAGCTATAACACAAAATGATGAACTCGGGTTTACAGAAGCTTTTTATCAGGAAGAATGGTTAAAAGCAGTGACTCCTCAGGAAGCATTTACTCAAGACATGTATTTCAAAGCATCAAGGGTAGGCCGTGGAACGCCATTAGATCGGAAAAAAAGGGCTCAAATTTGGAAAGTATTTGATGCATATCAGAATATTCTTCGTGATAGAAAAGTTAGAGATGTAGAAATGGCTATGTTCGAATGTTATAAAATACTGGAACGGTCGCTGGTAAAAAATATATATCAATATATTATTGTGGATGAAGGGCAGGACTTGGGGAACAATGCTTTCAGGTTGATTCGTTCTTTAGCCGGTGAGGAACACGAAAATGATATTTTTATTGTAGGAGATTCCCATCAGAGGATATACCGTAACAAAGCAATCTTATCCCGATGCGGTATCAATATCCGGGGACGCAGCAGTTATCTTAGGATCAACTATAGAACTACAGAAGAAACCAGAAAATTCGCCTTCTCTCTGCTTCAGGGTATAAAGTTTGATGATTTGGATGAAGATTATGATGACGGGAGAATCTGTCAGTCGCTTACGCATGGTAAAAAGCCGGATGTACAAAACTTCAAGGGTCTGGCCGAGGAATTGGACTATATAGTTGCTGAAATCAAAAAGCTTGTTGAAAATGGCGTTTCTCTCAATAGTATTTGCCTTGTGGCCAGGACACACAAGTTATTAGATGATTATAAAACAGGGTTTTTGGAAGAAAAAATACGTACCTATGAGATCAAGCAGACCAAGAATGATCTTGCTGAAATGGACGGGATACGTCTTGCCACAATGCACCGGGTTAAAGGTCTTGAATTTCAATATGTCTTTATAGCCGCAGTTAACGATCGGATAGTTCCTTATTACACTGCGATTGATCATACGGATTCGGTCACTGAAACGGAAACCCTAACCGCTGAAAAATGCTTACTATATGTGGCATTAACCAGGGCGCAAAAGTCGGCATATATTACCAGTTATGGCAAGCAGTCTGGATTTTTGAATGTTTGATTTGTCATTAACCCCTTATGATGGGTTATCAGTGTGTTTATATGCCTGGTACTCTGTGGTGTATTTATGTCCCAGAAACCAGTAGATTACAATCTATACTTCTTTCTCATTTATTTTCTACACGCATCTACTGGAAGCGATTTTGTGAGAAACTTACTGAGTAAATACAGCCCAATCATGATAAATTTCGACTAACGGTGATTGACCTAATTTCTTATCTGATATATAATTATCACTAAAGATTGATGCGGGGGACTCCCTCAAAATCTACTGTCCGCGAGGATGTAAGAGTTCAAGTCTCTTCGCCGGTAACAAGTTAATTCGGATGGAAAGAATAGGTAATAGTAGCCGCGTCCGCCTTTTCAATATTGCCGATCTCCGCCGCCTTCGGCGCCGATGATCCTTTTATAATTTATATCAGCGCCAGAATCCCGTCGGCCATGGCGGTTAATATTATTTTGCAGGAAGCGGCCCCCGCGTCATACACGCCCTTTGACCGCTCCCCAAGCCGGGCGGACCTGCCGAATTTTGCTTCCAGGTCTTTGGTGGATTCCCAGCCTTCCTCCGCCGCTTTTTTCAGTTCTTCCAGCGCGGCGGCAAGGTTCGGCTCCTCAAGGTCCGTCCCCTCTTCCGCGGCACGATCCATCACGTCGCAAACCGGGGCCAGGGTATCCACCAGGGTCTTGTCTCCAGGGCGGGCTTCAACAATATCGTAGAGCGCAAGGAGAGCGGCCCGCAGCATTGACGCCAGTTCTGACGTGCCGATTTCCGTGTGCTCCGCGCCGGTCTCGGCCATCTGGGTAAAGATCGTCCCGTAGATGGGGCCCATGGAACCGCCGATCTTGCTGAACAAAACAGAGCCCAGTTCATCAAGCCCTTCGGTAAAACTGATATCCCGATCAGCGATACTGTCGGCGAACATGGTAAAGCCCTTGTTCATGTTCGCGCCGTGGTCCCCATCGCTGATAAGGCCGTCCACTTCGCTTAGGTAATCCTTATTCTGCTGCACCGCCAGCACGATCTTTTCCAGTACCGGCTTTCCGTCTTTATTGTAAAATGCCTTTGCCATAAAAAATCCTTTTTCGTTATCGTAGTATTACTGTTATCACCGCTGTTTCAAACCCATGCTGTAGCAGGGCATGTCGATCAGGGTTTTAAGTTCATCGTCAAGTTTCATCACCGTTAAAGTGGCGCCCATCATTTCAAGGGAAGTAAAGTAATTCCCCACATAGGAACGGTGTATTTTGATGCCCTGTGCGGTGAGGATTTTTTCGATCTCATCGTAGAGCACGTAGAGTTCCATCACCGGAGTCGCGCCCAGGCCGGAAACCAGTACCACTGTTTCATCCCCCGCCTTAAAGGGATAATCGCTTACTACCACGTTGACCATCCGCTTTGCCATGTCCGCGGCGCTCTCCAGGGGGCAGACCTCGATCCCCGGTTCCCCGTGGTGGCCGATGCCCACTTCCATGGTCCCGTCCTCAATTTTGAAATTGGGATGCCCCACCGTGGGCAGAGTGCAGGGGCTGAGTCCGATTCCCACACTGCGGGTATTGTCGATGGCCTTTTGCGCCGCAGCGATCACGGCGTCCAGGTCCGCGCCGGTGGCGGCCTTTGCGCCGCCGACTTTCCACATCAGCACTTCCCCGGCAACCCCCCGGCGTTTCTCGCGCTGGTCCTTTGGGGCGGAAGCGGCGTCATCATTGGCGATCACGGTCTTAACTTCGATGCCCTCTTTCGCCGCCATCTTGACGGCGATCTTTACATTCATATTATCCCCGGAATAGTTCCCGTAAAGGCACGCGACGCCCCGGCCCTGGTTGGCCGCGCGGAAAGCGCCCAAAAATGCGTCCGCCGTCGGTGAAGTACAGATTTCCCCCACCGCCGCGGCATCGCAGAGGTTGGTCCCGATGTAACCCACAAAGGCGGGCTTGTGTCCGCTGCCGCCCCCGGTGACAACACCTACCTGACCACTGGGCATGTCCGCCCGTTTGAGGACCCGCGGGTTTTCCGTGGGGGCCACGATGTCCCCATGGGCCTTGACGAAGCCCTTGAGCATCTCATCTACGATGTCATCGGGGTTATTCAAAATGCGCTGCATAAACGCTCCTTTACCGGTATTCTTAATACGGTTTTCATTTTTGCCTCTTCTGTTTTTCTGGGATCCGACAGATATATTTCATGATGTTTTCTTTTGTCAGTCAAATCTTTGATTAAATTATTTTCTTTAATGAATGTATCAATCAGTTTTAATGTTTCAGGCTCATCATCAAATGAACCGGTGTGCATACACTGAACGCATAAACCTTCCTGTATTTTTATTAACTGCGCTTTAGAGGTATCAATCTTTTTCTTTTTGCCCGCCTCCCCGCAGGCCCAGGTAAATACGTCTTTGGTTACATATTCAGGCAGACGGATCACAGAAATCCAGTTGTATTTTGATTTATCTTTTATATCTGTTTTGCTGTTGAACCACCAAAATCCTTCGAGGGGCGGTACAACATAATCAAAATATCCCTCAGGGATATAGGTTCCCTTTTTGCTCATCTTGATTGTATATTGTATCCCATACAGTATTTCTACGGCGCTTTTATATTCTCCGTTGATATCATTGGGATCGCCCTTTCCGGCAAGGGACACAAAATTTATTTCAGGAATTTTTATTAACACGGGTTCAAGGCCGGGTAAATAGAGATCCTTGTATTCTTTTTCGTAATCCAGCGCCGTTGCCATTTTGCACTCCCCCTAAAGTCCCCAGCTCTTCTTTAATTCCCGCAGCCGGTGAACCCCTTCCTTCGCGGTTCCGTCTTCTTTCACGAGCCCTGCGGCGGGGACGTAACTGTGATCGTCGCAGAGGCTCCACCAGGTAAGGGCTTCCACTTCAGGACGGGCGTAACTTACCGTGTAAAAATCCTCAACCCAGTCCGCCTGGATGCGCTCACTCCAGTCCATCTCGTGCCAGAGTCCCTTGTACATGTAGCGCAGGCAGTAGATGTCACCTTCGGTGGTAGACGGCGGGACATCCCGTTCACAGGAGGGGACCCCCAGCTCGGTGATGTGATAGGGTTTGTTAAAAACCGCGAACCGGTCGTAGAGTTTGTCGATGGCCAGCATGTCCCGTGAGGGACAGTAAAGCTGCATGCCGATTGTTTCGTAGCGCCCGCCCGCTTCCGCCAGTTTTTCAAGATACGAATAGGGGACCATGTTTCTATCATTGACGGTTCCCCACTGGACCCGGCCGTCGGCGGCGTTTTCGCCGAACATGAAACAGGTGTTCACGATTGCGTTACAGCGGCTGTCCGCATTATGCACCGCATCGGCGCAGGCAGCGGTCATGTCCACCAGTTCCTGCTGGCCCATGTTCCAGCTGTTGCACCAGTCATGGGCTTCGTTGATCACATCGTAATAAAAGATCCGGCCCTTAAAGTGATGTACCCGGTCGCTAATGACCCGGTTAATTTCCCGCCGGATGCTCCCGTCTTTCCAGTCAAGGTTTTTTGTCCAGGGCGGCATTCCCGCGGTGTGTGCCCACCAGACGGGATGGCCCTTGGTTTTAATTCCCTGCTTTTCA
>BOBW01000119.1 GCA_026002595.1 Spirochaetia bacterium
AGACTGGGGAAATCGTTGGGATCGTGGGTGAATCGGGCTGCGGAAAAAGCCTTACCGCCCTTTCCATTCCAGGGCTCCTCTCCCAGGGGGCAGAGCGCACCGGGGGGAGCATCCGCTTTAATGACCTTGAACTTTCAAGCCTTTCCCCCGAAGAACTTCAGCACATCCGGGGCAATGATCTTTCCATGGTCTTTCAGGAACCCCAATCATCGTTAAACCCCCTCCTCAAAATCGGCGCACAGATTGCGGAGCCTTTATCCATCCACGGTGAAAAGGACAAGGCTTTTATTCACAGCAGGGTTATTGATCTGATGGAAAAACTGGGCCTAAGCGATCCTGAAAAACTCCTTTCCGTATATCCCCACCAGCTTTCCGGCGGTATGTGCCAGCGGGTGATGATCGCCCTGGCGGTGATCTGCAAACCGAAACTCCTCATCGCCGATGAGCCCACCACGGCGCTGGATGTGACTATTCAGGTTCAAATATTAGAACTTCTGAAAAAAATAAACACCGAATTGAGAACCTCGATCCTTTTTATTTCCCACGACTTAAGCGTAATCAGCCGGCTCTGTGACCGGGTGCTGGTGATGTATGCGGGGAAGATTGTGGAATCAGGCGCGGTAAAAGATGTGTTTACCCATCCCGTACACGAATACACCCGAGGGCTTTTGGGTTCCATCCCGGACCGGACGCGCAAGGGCAAACCATTGGCCAGTATTCCGGGAAAGGTGCCGTCACTTGAAGAGGGACGCCCATCAGGCTGCCCTTTTAATCCCCGCTGCAGTAAAGCTGTTAAACAGTGCGAAAACAGTTTTCCTGCGGGAACCGATCTTGGCGGCGGTCACCGGGTTTACTGTGTGCTTGCGGAAATTCAGGCGGCACATTCAGTGAAGCTTCTCGCGGAACAGGAGGCCCGTCATGGCGGCTGAAAGCCTCTTGTCCATCCGGGGAGTATCCAACACCTATATCAGCCACGCTTGGGGTATTGTGGGCAAACGGATTGCAAAGCCCGTGCTGGACAACATCAATATTGAAATCGCACCGGGGGAAATATTCGGCCTGGTAGGCGAATCAGGGTGCGGCAAAACCACTTTGGGACGCTGTATTCTGGGGCTCATCACTTATGAAGGGGAGATCCTTATCGACGGGGTAAAGCAGGAAAGCAGGGGCCGCACCAAGCGCCGCCGGGAAATGGCCCGCAGGGTGCAGGCGGTTTTCCAGGACCCCGCAGCTTCCCTTAACCCTGTCAAGCGCGCCGGTTGGCTTCTGGAAGAACCCCTGCGGGTGCACAAATTAGGAAGTAAACAGGAACGGCTCAAACGGGTAGACGAAATTCTGGACCTCGTGGGCCTTGATTCATCCTATAAAGACCGGCGGGTGAACGAATTATCGGTGGGACAAAAACAGCGGATATGCATCGGCTGCGCCCTGATGCTCAAACCGGAGCTCATCATCGCCGACGAAGCGGTAAGCGCCCTGGATGTTTCCGTTGGCGCGCAAATTTTAAACCTCTTCCGGGATTTGCATGATCGGCTTGGACTGGGGATGGTCTTCATCGGGCACAACCTCAGCCAGGTGTACTACCTCTGCGACCGCATCGCCGTGATGCGGGAGGGCAGGATTCTGGAACAGGGCACAGCGGAGGAAATCTACACAAAGCCGCAGCATGAGTATACGAAGGAGTTGCTGAAGGCGGGAGGGGGAGGAATTTAATGGTTAGCCTTACACGCCGATGCTTTCCGCCTTCTGCCCCTCGGCCTTTTTGGTTTTACCATCGAGGTAATACAGATTAGCCAAAGATCCCACCACTACCAGGATGCCATAGACAGTTAAGGCCGGAAAGGCATACTTGTGGCAGCGCATGGTCATCATGCTGCAGCCGCCAATAAGCCAGTTGGGGATGAGCAGGGCGACGATGCCCATAAAGAATATCCCGATGGTCAGGCCGAAGCGTGTCCGGGGATCGGAAAAAACGATAAGGCAGATACCCAGGGCGGCGATTATTACGCCGATGCCCATATCCCCCTGGATGGACCAGTGACAATGGGAAAAACTGTCCTCCGTGCCGCAGGGTTTAAAGATGAACAGGGGGCCAAAGGCGATAAGCAGACCCAGCAAGGCTGCGCCGCCGCCGCTTATAATACGGTTCTTCATGGTTTCTCCATGGTACTGAATTTGAAAAGGCGCTTACCGGACCCAAAAGCCCGGTAAGCACCCCGGATTGCTATTAGCAGCCGCAGGTGTCTCCAGCCTCACGTATGCCGCAATCAGAGCTTTCAATACACATTATAACGCTATTCTCGTCAGACCTGTATGCGCAATCGCCGGCCCCAGGGCAGGCCGCGTTACACGCAACCAGTCCAACCGTCATCAACAAACCGACAAAAGCCACCACGAGAATCTTCTTTCCTCTTTTCATAACCTACATCCTTTGCGGTCTTTCCCGCCGTCTTTTATCAGCATTCATACGAACGCTGTATTTGCCATAAAAAAAACCGGAAATCCATAAAATCCTTACTAAAAATATCAGATATATCCATTATCATTCATAAATGTATGAATATATATAATTTTACGTTATATATTATATACCGTTGTTGTATTTGTCAAGGCCCTGGATACCCCTAAAGCTAAAAATTATGACAAGTCTTAGGGCTGTATTAGCTTTTAATATGAAGGAACAGCGGCATATCCTGAGAATTTCGCAGGAAAAACTGGCGGAACGGGTGAATACGTCGACCCATTATATTAGTATGATAGAAAAGGAACGGAGCTTTCCGACCCCGGAGATGCTGGAACGGATCGCCGCCGCCCTGGAGATTGACGCGCCGGAGCTGTTTTCAACCAGGGCCTTTCCATCGGAAGAAGGGGGCGCCAATAAAAAGTTTCAGGAACTGGTGATAAGCGATATGGAGAAGGTCCTTGCCTTCAGATTAAAAGAGTTGGAACAGGCCCCCAAAGGCCCTAAACCGGACGATTGACCAAGGCCCCCGTATAGCATAGTATCTAGATATATCCATTTTAAAGAGCAAGGAGTATCAAATGACCAGTTATAAGGAACTCGGCCTTGTCAACACCAGGGAACTGTTTAAGAAAGCGGTAAGCGGGGGCTATGCCATTCCGGCCTACAATTTCAACAACATGGAACAGATGCAGGCCATTATCCAGGCCTGTGTGGAGACCAAGTCTCCGGTAATCCTCCAGGTTTCTTCGGGGGCGCGGAAGTACGCCAACAAGAATTTATTGAAAAATATGGCCCGGGGCGCGGTGGAATACGCCCATGAACTGGGCTATGACATCCCCATCGTGCTGCACCTGGACCACGGCGACAGCTTTGAGCTGTGCAAGGACTGTATCGAAACCGGTTTTTCCAGCGTCATGATCGATGGATCAAGCCTTTCCTACGAGGAAAACGTCGCCCTTACCAGGAAGGTCTGCGAATTTGCCCATTCCCAGAAGGATTACGTCACCGTTGAGGGCGAACTCGGCGTGCTTGCCGGCGTGGAAGACGATGTGGCATCCGAAGAATCCCACTATACCAAGCCTGAAGAAGTGCAGGACTTTGTCAGCAAAACCAAGGTTGATTCCCTTGCCATATCCATCGGGACCAGCCACGGCCGCCAGAAATTCAAGCCCGAACAGTGCACCCGCAATGCCGAAGGCATCCTGATCCCGCCCCCCCTGGCCTTTGAAGTACTCGAAGAAATCGAAAAGAAGCTCCCCGGTTTCCCAATTGTGCTCCACGGTTCCTCATCGGTGCCCCAGAACTATGTCAAAGAAATCGAAAAATACGGCGGCAAACTGTCCGACTCCGTGGGTATCCCGGAAGAGCAGCTTCGCCGGGCCGCCAAGAGCGCGGTCTGCAAGATCAACATCGATTCCGACGGCCGGCTTGCCATGACGGCGGCCATCCGTAAGGTATTTGTTGAAAAACCGGACGAATTCGACCCCCGCAAGTACCTGGGCCCCGCCCGTGACGAGCTCAAAAAGCTCTACGCCCACAAGAACCAGGACGTACTGGGTTCCGCGGGACAGGCTTAACAAAAAACCTGCGGTTTTTTGTTAAGCTTAAGTAACTGAAGATTGATGAAGGGCCGCTTGGGAAACCGGGCGGCTTTTTTATGGACTTTCGGCTGGTATGGCAAAAAATATCAATCAGCCAATGATTGAAGAAATTGCTCAATTATTTCTTTTCGGTTTTGTGATGTTTCATAACATTGAAGATTATACCTGGCACATTGTTCTTCGCAATTGTATACTTATGTAGACAAAATACCCTACTAAACCTATAATATTTATATACACTTTAACGGAAGGTTTAAGTCCCCTTCCTTATGTCGTTAAAAACCATACTTTCAACCGCAAATTTTCAAAAAACTCTATATTGAAGAGAAGAAAATTATAAAAGACATCACGGATTTAGAGGCAGAATGTGGGTTTTTTAGGGTAAACCGTCTTTTTTCTGGTCTTCTTGCAATTTTATCAACTGGTCTAGGACAGCAAGCGCATATTCTTGAAATCTTGGATTTAATTATTATAAACTATTATGACTATTAAGTTGACTCCCTGTTCTCCTGTATGATATAATTATGAAACAGGGGGAAAGTGATGGCACAATAAGCAGAAATGACGTTATTACAATTCCAGGAGCGCTTTAAAGATGATTCGGAC
>BOBW01000120.1 GCA_026002595.1 Spirochaetia bacterium
CAGAGGAAACGAAGGTCAACTACTTCAACCTTACCGACCGGGGAGACGGCCTCCTGGAAGGCCGCTATCCCGCACCGCTCAGTAATGAGTGCGCCGTGGGACTGCGTTTTGCGGAGAAGACCGGCCTTAAAATCGGGGATCGTATCCCCCTCAAGACCGTGTCTGCCCAGTTCTCCGACAAGCTCTGGTCGCCCACGGTTACCGGCATCTTCCGCTTTGACTTTACCGCGGCGGATCAGGATTACATCATCGTTGATTTTGACCGGCTCCAGCGCCTCCTCGTGCTGGACGATGAGAGAGCCAGCAGATCATCGTCTATGCGGAAAACCCGGAAATGAGCACCCGGATAACCGAGCAGATGAAGGGCATCATGGGAAGCGATGACCGGATCACCCGCTGGCAGGATCAGCTTTGGATAGCCATGATGGTCGGTTATAAGCCCCTGTTCACCGTTATCTTCCTGATATTCCTCGTGGTGGCCTGTCTCCTCATCGTCAACACCATCACCATGATCATCCACGAGCGGATAAAGGAAATCGGCATGATGGGGAGCCTGGGCATGACCCGCCGGGAGATCGTGATGACCTTCTTCTTCGAGTCCCTGTTCCTGGCCATGTTCGGGGCCACCGTGGGGGTATTATTGGGGGGCATTATTACCGGTATCTTACAAAACACCCCGATACGCTGGACCGCCATGATGGGGGAAAGCGCCATGGCCACCATGCCCCTGGCCAACACGATCTTTGTGGATTTCAGCTTCCCCCGCCTTTGCCAGAACTGGCTCATGGGCGTGGTGGTAACATCGATTTTCACCCTGTTCCCGTCGATAAAAAGCGCCTGGGTGGAACCGGTGGAAGCGCAGCGGAGATGAAGAATTTTAACCACGAACCACACGAACCGCACGAACAAAAGGTATTAATTGTTCGTGACGTTTGTGTGGTTCGTGGTTAATACTATTGGAGGTTTTTATGAAGAAGACATTTTTTATTTTAGTGGCGGTTTTTATAGCGGCGGGCGCGGTGTTTGCACAGGCTGCGCCAACGGCGTCCGAGTTGCTGCGGCGAATCGATGACAATGAAATCTACACTACCATTGTGTATGAAGGGGAGATGATCATCGAATACCAGAACCGGCGCTACGTGAAGGTGATGAAGACCTGGGCAAAGGGCACTGCGGACAGCTTTATCGAATTCACCAATGCCGAAGACAGGGGGACCAAGTACCTCAAGAAAGGGGCGCGGCTGTACGTGTATTCCCCCGACACCGAGGAGGTGATGCTCATTTCCGGCCATATGCTCAAAGAGAGCATGATGGGCTCTGATCTTTCCTACGAGGACACGATCAACAACGACAGCCTTTCCAGCCGTTACGATCCGGTTATTTCCGGCTCTGAGGTGTGGAACGGGCGGGACTGCTGGGTGCTGGATCTAAGCGCGAAGAAAAGAACCGAGAGTTACCCCCGGCAAAAACTCTGGATCGACAAGGAAAACGGGGACATGCTCCACAACGAGCAGTTCGCCCTGTCCGGGGCAAAGCTCAAGGAATTCACCATGCTCAGGGTGGAAATAATCGGCGGCAGGCGCTTCCCCGTGGAATACGAAATGCGCGACCTTTTACGGAGAAACAGCAAGACAACTTTCGTGATGAAGAACGTTATCCTGGACCAGCCCATCGCGGACTCGGTATTCAGCCAGAGGAATCTGGAACGATAGTGATTCGCTGTCAATAAAAGGGGGATATTGTGAAAACTATTGGGTTTATGTTTAAGATACCGATCGCCATGGTGTTGTTTTCCCTTGCCGGCCTTGGCGCCCTTGCGGCGCAGGGGCTTACCGTGTCGGGGCTTTTGGACTCCACTGTTTCCATGAGCGCCGGGGCAGGGGACTCTCCGGCTTTTTCCTACGGTCTGGAGGAATATGCCAATCTGCGTATACAGGCAAAAATAAAAGACAGGGCGGCGTTTTATGGCGCGGTGAATTTTATCGCCGCTGCGGGTAATATTGCGCAGGGAGCGGTGGGGCTGGGCCTTATTGCCGGGGAAAACTATGTGGCGGGCTTTGAGCTTGAGCGGCTCTACTTCAGGCTGAACGGCGATAACCTGGATTTTGACGGCGGCCTCTTGCGGCTGCCCTTTGGTTACGGCCAGGTCTGGGGGCCCTCGGATTTTCTCAACCCCAAAAACCCCCTCCTTCCCAATGCCCGGCCCCGGGCCGTGCTGGGCGGCAGCCTTTCCTGGTATCCGGTTGATTCCCTCAAGCTGCTCGCCTTTGGCTCGGCTCCCAAAGACCCGTTTTCGCGGAGCGGGGCCGGGGGGCTGGCGGGCCTTTCAATGGACCAGCATTGGGACAGGGCAAGCCTTCAATTGCTCTATGCCTTTGAATCCCCTGGCGATGGCTCTGATCAAGGGATTCACCGGGCCGGAATGTCGGTTAAGGCGGATCTGGAATTGGGCCTTGTTGCGGACCTGCTCTACACCTACAACGCCGAGGCCCAAACTCAAATTGACGGCCTTTCCTTCAGTATAGGCTGCGATTACTCTTTTTTTGAGGGGAAATTTATCGTTCTTGCCGAGTACCTGTACAACGGCGCCGCTTCATCAACTGCTTTCAACGATGGAAAAAATATCTTCGGCCGGAAAAACGACAACTACCTCTACGCGAGCCTTAGCTTCCTCTTTTTCGATTATACCCTGGTGAGCGCCGCCCTGATCTCCGGTTTTGACGATGTTTCCTTTACGCCGATTATCAGCCTGGAGCATGAGCTGTTCCAGGGTTGCGGCCTGAACATTTCGGCCCAAATTCCCCTGGACCGGGACTTGTTTTCCGGTGACGGGAACCAGGGCGAGCTTGGCCCCAGAACCGCGTATTCCTCTTTTACCGCCAGAATCCGTCTGCGTTTTTAGCAGTTTTCCATTCTTGCCAAAACAGTTACCTTATAATAAGGTATAGCAAGGAGTATCCCTTTATGGCTGGCGAAATTGTTTATGTGAATGTTGACGAGGGTGTAAAACGGGTGGTGAACAACACCAGTCTCTACATCACCCTGCTTACTAAATTCAAGGCCGATACAAACATGGGGCTTATTGAAGATCACCTCGGAGCTTCTGATTTTGAAAAGGCTCAGGGAGTCGCCCATACCCTCAAGGGAATCGCCGCCAACCTATCCCTCTCGGAACTGTTTGAAAAGGTCCGGGACCTGGAAGCCCGGATAAAGGAAAAAGCCGTACCGCCCGGCGCACTGGATGCGGTTAAATCGGCCTATGACGAAACCATAAAAGAAATTGATGAGGTCATTGCGAAATATGGGTGATGCCAAATGAAAATGAAGAAAGCAGCAGTATTACTGATGTGTTTTGTATCATGCACGTTCCTCTTCGGGCAAAGCGATACGGATGAAGTCAATGTCATCATCCCGAACAATATCACCGCCATTGAAGACGGCGCCTATTCAGGCAGCAAGAGCCTTGTGGTGGTAAATATCCCCGCCAGCGTCACCCGCATCGGCATGGGGGCCTTCCGCGGCTGTGAGGGCCTTACCGTGGTAAACATGCTGCCCGGCCTTACCACCATAGGGGAGTATGCCTTTGCTTCCTGCAAAAACCTTAGCGCCGTCACCATACCCGGCAGTGTTACCGATATTGGGACCGGGGCCTTTTCCGCCTGTCCCAATTTAAGGTCGGTGATCATGTCCCGGAAAACTCAGCTTGCCCCGGATGTTTTCCGCGGCGCGCCGGTTTATATTTTGTATATTGACTAATATGACTATCAAGTTGACTCCATTTTGCTAAATATGCTATACTAACGAAGCAAGAGGAGAAGGCGATGGCACAACAAGCAGAGTTGACGTTATTACAATTCCAGGAACGATTTAAGGACGATGAGGTATGTCGGGAGCCCAAATTGCACATAACGTGAAAGCTATACGACGTTTTTGCGGTTGCGATAAAGGAAACCTACGGTTTCCTATCAACAATAGACTGTAGTTGTCTCTGATGTACTCTAGTTGATTATTTTATTGTATTATAAAGAATTAGTCAACCCCTTTGTTGAATAGAATTGATTGTAGTATACTCCAATATACCCTGTCTCAAAAGATATTGCTGTCATATCTGCTGTCATTTTTGGTATTTTTATGATACACAGTAATACTGTTAATCAAAAATATAAAATTTTCCGCATGGCAAGCACATTCTAAATACCCCGAATTTGGTGTTTCCCGGCCCGTGGTTGCGTCCGCTGGTGTAATGCCGTATCTTTCTATGCCTTGCCCTTAATAGACTCAATAAAACCCAAATTTACAGCATCGCTTTTCCCCGGTAATCACTGCCCCGTGTATGCGGTAACTGCCGCCCTTTTTTGCGCCGCATTGTTCCCAAGGTAAAAGCCCCTCCGTAAAAGCGGCGCAAAAACCCCGGCGCCCCACCCTGGAAAAGAAAGGAAAAAACCCCTGCGGGGTTTTTTCAAATCATTAACGCCGCTTCAACCTACAAGGTGGCGCTTACTCCGCCCGCCCAGGGCCGCGCAACCTTCCAGCCTATTTTGCTACGGTGGCGGTTTATTGGCTCCGTATATTATCCCTCCCCCTCGCCGCCGGGCTTCCCCCTCTATGGCGGGCTACGCCCGCGAAATATGTTGGGTTTACTCCC
>BOBW01000121.1 GCA_026002595.1 Spirochaetia bacterium
TTCTTGACATTTCCCCCCATAATCCCTAATCTATTCTCAGAGTGTAAGATAGAGAAAAGCTAAAGCTTTTCTCAGGCTTCACGAAGGGGTACACCACCATTGGTGTAGTTCTTCGGGAAGCCTTTTTTTTAATTTTTTTGAAGGGGAAAGAGATGGTGCAGGTGAACGGCATTCCAATGGAAATAGCGCTTTCCAGTCTGGAAGATTTTCTGCGGGATCAGGGTTATGACAAAAGCCGGATCGCCGTGGGGCTCAACGACGCGGTAGTACCTAAAGAGGATTATGGGTCCGTTATTTTGAAGGAGGGGGACAAGGTGGAAATTTTAAACTTCATGGGCGGCGGCGCGAAGGGAATGGATTGCGGCGCAGGGGGAATGGATTACGGCGGCCCCTTGGTGCTGGGGGGCCGTTCATTCACTTCCCGGTTCATCCTGGGCTCGGGGAAATATTCCTTAACGCTGATAAAGGCGGCGGTGGAAAACGCCGGAGCCCAGATGATCACCGTGGCACTCAGGCGGGCAAATGTGGGGGGCAGGGAAAATATCCTGGACTTTATTCCGCCGGGGGTGACCCTGCTGCCCAACACATCAGGGGCCCGGACTGCGGACGAGGCGGTGAAGATTGCCCGGTTCGCCCGGGAACTTTGCAAACCCTTTGGGTTTGCTTCCGAGGGAAATTCACAGGGTGCAGGCCAGGGAAATTTTGTCAAAATCGAAGTGATCCGGGACGCCAAGTACCTGCTCCCCGACAACAACGAAACCATCAAGGCAACGGAAATTCTTGCAAAAGAGGGCTTCACCGTGATGCCCTACATGTACCCGGACCTCAACGCCGCCCGGGACCTGGCGAGCGCCGGGGCCGCCTGCATCATGCCCCTGGCCGCCCCCATCGGCTCCAACCGGGGGCTCTGCGCCCGGGACTTTATCCGCATTTTGATTGACGAGATAGACCTGCCGGTGATCGTGGACGCGGGCATCGGCAAGCCCTCCCAGGCCTGCGAGGTTATGGAGATGGGCGCCGCTGCGGTGATGGCAAACACGGCAATCGCCACCGCCGGGAACATCCCCGCCATGGCGGAGGCCTTCAAAAAGGCTATTGAGGCGGGCCGGGCGGCCTACCTTTCCGGCCTGGGCCGGGTCCTGGATCAGGGCGCATCCGCTTCATCCCCGCTGACAGGGTTTTTACATAATGACAGTAATACTGCGGAAAATGCCGGGAGAGAAGTATGACTGCGGAAAACAAAACACTTGAGTGCCTAAACTATCTTGACGACATGGAACAAACCGATCCCGCCATTATGAACGCGGTGCTGGATGCTTCGCAGCATTACTGCGCGGAACAATACACCGCAGCGGATGTGCGCCGGGCGCTGGACAGGGAATGCGGCCCGGAAGATTTCAGCGCTCTCCTTTCCCCGGCAGCCCTGCCCTTTCTGGAAGAAATGGCCCAACGGGCCCGGCGGGAAACCCGGCAACGCTTCGGCAATTCGGTGTATCTTTTTACGCCCCTCTACATCGCCAACTACTGCGAGAACGCCTGTGTGTACTGCGGCTTTAATCGCAGTAATACTATCAAGCGGGCCCGGCTTGGACGTGAGGAAACTGAAGCGGAGCTTGAGGCCATTGCGAAAACCGGCCTTGAGGAAGTGCTTATATTGACCGGGGAAAGCCCCTCCATGTCGGACCTGGAATACATCGCCGACTCCTGCGAGCTTGCCCGGAAATATTTCCGGGTGGTGGGCCTTGAGGTCTATCCTATGGACACCGCCGGTTACAAGCGGCTCCACGAAAGCGGCGCGGATTTTGTCACGGTTTTTCAGGAAACCTACAACCCGGAACTCTACCAGAAACTGCACCCCGCGGGCCGCAAACGGATCTTCCCCTGGCGCTTCAACGCCCAGGAACGGGCCCTTATGGGCGGCATCCGGGGGGTCGGCTTTGCGGCGCTGCTGGGCCTGGGGGACTTCCGCCGGGACGCCTTTGCAACGGGCCTCCACGCCTGGCACATCCAGCGCAAGTACCCCCACGCGGAAATCTCCTTTTCCTGCCCCCGGCTGCGGCCCACCATCGGCAACGACAAACTGCGGCCCCTGAATGTGGGGGAAGCGGAACTGCTCCAGATTATCTGCGCCTACCGCCTCTTTATGCCCTTTGCGGGGATCACCGTATCCACCCGGGAAACCGCCCGCTTCCGGGACAATGCGGCGGGCATCGCCGCCACCAAAATATCCGCCGGGGTTGACACGGGCATCGGCGGCCACTCCGGTACGGCCAGCGGTGACGAACAGTTTGAAATCAGCGATGGCCGCAGCGTGGACGAAATCTACCGCATGATCCTTGAGCGCGGCTTGCAGCCGGTTATGAGCGACTACCTCTATGTTTGAGATCATCGCCGTAACAAACCGCCGGCTCTGCATTGGGGGCGAAAAAAATTTTCTGAATCAAATTGAGGCAATAGCCGCCGCAGGGGTTCACGCAGTAATATTGCGGGAAAAAGCTCTGCCCCCGCAGGAATACGAAGAGCTGGCACAGGAAGCCGCCGCTATCTGCGAGCGTCAAAGCATCCATGGACAGAATATCTATGGTCATTCTGTCCGCTTCATCCCCCACAGTATTACTGTTGCTGCAAAAAACCTTGGCTGTAAATATTTACATTTAACCTGGGACGCCTGGCTTCACATAAACGGTGACGCCTTCAAAAATACTACGCAGCCATCCGCATCTTCTCGTTATCAATGCGGCGTTTCCGTCCACTCCCTTGAAGACGCCCTTTACACCGCAGAACACGGTGCTGCATATCTTATCGCCGGGCACGTGTTCGAGACCAACTGCAAGAAGGGGCTTGAGGGGCGCGGCCTGAAATTCCTGAGCGGTGTTTGCGGAGCGGTAAAAATTCCCGTGTACGGTATCGGCGGCATTACGGAAAACAATATCGCCGCAGTTAAAGAAACCGGGGCCGCCGGGGCCTGCCTGATGTCTTCCCTAATGCAAAGCCCCGATCCTGCCGCATTGGTAAAAGACCTTCGTTCGCATATATCATAAATTCCCCTTTCATGCTATCTTTATGAAAGAGGGGGTACCATGGAAACGGCGGCATACCTGAATGATTCCGGCATCGCACTGACAGAAGCCAACCGGCCCAATGACGCAATCCCCCTGTTTGAAAAGGCCCTGAGCATGGAGCCTGAAAATCCCCTGCTCTGGCTGAACCTGGGGATCGCCCGGCAGCGTACCGGGGATTATGAAGATGCCCTCAACAGTTTTTCCCATGCGGTTTCCATTGACGGCAATCTGGCGGAAGCCTGGACGAGCATGGGCCTTATCTATTATGAGACAGAGCAGTTTGAATTGTCCGAGGAATGTTACCATTCGGCGTTGATGGCGGACGACAATAACCCAAAAACCTGGAACAACCTAGGGGCGCTCTGCTTTACGGAGGGGCGCTTTGAGGAGGCCCGCCATTGTTTTGAAGAAGCGGTGAGTATCTCCCCCCTGTATTACGAAGCCCTGTTCAACCTCTGTGACACCTGCCGTGAACTTAAGGATTACCGGGCGGCAGCGGAATTCGCGCGGATCCTTGCCGGACAAAACAGGAAGTAAAAATGAAGATTCTTTATATTGCCGAATTGGTGGGTAAAGCGGGTGTTTATGCCTTCAAAAAGGGCCTGCCTGAATTAAGAAAGCGGTACAGAATAGATTTTGTGATTGTCTGCGCCGACGGGGCCACCGGCGGGAACGGCCTGGGCCGGAACCACGCCGCATATATTCACAAGCTTGGGGCCAATGTGCTCACCACTGGGGAATGCTGCTTTTACAAGAAGGACCTCACCGAAAATATCGAAAAGCTCCCCTATGTGCTGCGCCCCGCAAACTTCAACCCCGAAGCGCCGGGCTTTGGGTCCCGGGTGTACAAAATAGGAAATGAAAAAATTGCCGTGGCGGTGATCCTGGGCCAGAGCAGCTTCGGGCGGGTCCACGGGAACAACCCCATTTCCATGCTCCCCAGCCTGCTGGAACGGCTTCGTCAGGAAACGCCCTATTGTGTCATCGATTTCCATGCCGAGGCCACCGCGGAAAAGCGGACCCTCTTCTTTGCCGCAGACGGCCGCTGTTCCGCCATGATCGGATCCCACAACCGGGTCCAGACCGCGGACGAACAGGTGCTGCCCGACGGGACCGCCATTATCACCGATGCGGGCCGCACCGGCAGTACCGAATCAATCGGCGGCTCCGAGATCAAATCCCGGCTGCAGGAATACCTTACGGCCATCCCCGACTGGACCCGCGACGCCTGGGCCAAACCGGAACTTCAGGGCGTCCTTATCGACATCGGCCCGGACGGCAAGGCCCTTTCAATAGAACGAATCCGGGAAAAAGTCCCGGAGGCCCCCCAACAGGAGACAGCGGAAGCGGACTCGGAAGGAACTCCGGCGGAACTTGCCGCCGAGGCCGAAGGCGACGGCCCCGCCGATGGCGGGGCATCCCAGGCAGGCGCCGCAACATGATCGGGAAGGTCCGCAGCGTCTCGGGTAAAATGGTCATCATTGAGCCGGAACGGCCCGCGGGATGCTTTGGCTGTATGCATCAGGAATGCGCCGA
>BOBW01000122.1 GCA_026002595.1 Spirochaetia bacterium
ACACCGGTATACCCCTTCCCCAGGGATTTGAACTTTTTAAGAGTTTCAGGATCTATCCGGATGGCGACGACGGGTTTATTTTCGCCTGAATTTCTGCGGAGTTCACGGGCCATGGCGGCGAATTCATCCAGGGCTTCGGGAGATGCTTCGGGAAAATCCTTGAGATTCAGGGGATACTTCTTTGCCTCCCTGGCGTTTTTCCGTATCCGCTTCAATTCCTCTTTAGTCGGCTTTTGACCAACCCTTATTGTTCTTTCTATCATTTCCATTGTAACTTTTCCTTTCCGCCGGCGTAGCCAGACGGGCCATGATTAAGCGCACCTGTTCTTGATCTCCAAAATCGCGCTCGGTATAAACGACAAAGTAGGTTTCATCTACTTTTCCCACAGACTGCCGCCGGTCCTCCCCGGAGGTGTTTTCCTCTGAATCATCCCGGCGGTCAATGCGGAAGGGGTCTGCAAAAATAAATTAGGCATCCTCAAGACTTACATGGTGCTTTGCCATATTGTCAATTTCTTCCTGAGGATCCCAAACTATATGCAACACTTCCATATCTATAATGTAATACTTTTGTTATACCTTGTCAACTATTTTTTGAAAAAATTTAAGACCCCATAACCCCCGCCAAGGGGGCGGCGCTTTTTTCTGTGGCCCTCATACTTCACCCCCTTTCAGCGCCGGCCGGGCCGTTACCCGTTGGGCGGTTTCAATTCCCCCTTCATGTGGAACTGAACATAATTATATATCGTCTTACCGCTCACCTTATGTTCAGGATAGTCCGCTTCCAGCCATTTGGCAATCTCCTCGGGGGACCAGCGCCTTTCCAACTGAGGTTTTATGAGGTTCCACACTTCGTCATCTATTTTTAGTTTTGGACTTTGCTGTTTCCGGGCCTTCAGGTGTTCCATTTCGGCCATGAGAGGATTATACATTCCCTTATCCATGCCTTTTTTTAATTCCCGGCTTATGGTTGACGGCTTACGGCCCAACAATGACGCTGTTTTTGATTTGGTCTGTTTTTCAACGTACAGCAGCCTGAAAATATCCATCCGTTCTACAAATGTCATCCGTTTGTAACCCATTCTTTTCTCCTATCGCATTATATCTCTTTTGCGCTAGGTATTTCCAGCCGTTATATATGTAAACGATTTTGATATTGTGATAATAATTTTCGTTGGTGTCCTTCTGGTTTGTAAAAAAAGCGGGTAGCTTTTCCCTTGGGTTTTGGTTTCTCTATGATATAACTCAAAGGAGGGGCATTCGTTTTTTTTGGAGGAACGCCCATAATTATTTCCAATTTTGTCATAATATTGACACCCCAATGTCCATATCTCTTTGCCGGAGTTATGCGGGCCGACATCGGGGCGATCTTCCCTCACATCCGGCGGAGTGGTTTCGTTTTTCTGGAATAGTTCAATGACCTCACAAACTTCCTGCAAGTCTTTTGCCCGGCCTGTTAGGTGTCGATGCACAAGGTCAAGAAGTTTTAATGCTTCATCCATGGGGCGGACCCTCCGATTTTGCGGAGAAATTCGGCATCTTTTTCCGCTTCGTCTTGGGCAAGATATTTGAACGTGTCCACATCGTCCCACCATGTTTGCGTCTCCCTGGCCGTGTCATAGAGCCGATCCATACGGAGAGCAAAGATTCTTAATTCCTCCGCTTCCCTGGGGGTATTCGCAGCCGCCCATCGGCGCTCAAAAATTTCCTTGACGCGCTCTGCCGGGGAGAATTCCACCGCGTTGATACTGTCCGCATGACCGGTACCGTCAATGTAGGGCTTCATAACCGGGACGGGAGCAACCGACGCAGGAGCCACGTCTATCGGGGCCGCGGAGGGGCGCGTGTCCACCGGGCAAACTCTGCAGCGCATGGCGGTCCGCTTCCAGAGCGGGACGCTCGTAGGCATAGTCAACCGCTTCATCGGTGAGATTTACGCCTGTTTCTCCCCCTGACGTTTTTTCAAAATACTGCATCCACCGATGGAAGCGCCGCAAAGCGTAAAGCTCCCCGCCATCCTGTGTATCGGTCTCTACCGCCGCAAACGCCGCTTGCAGATATTCATCCGGGTACTTTTTCCGCATTGAAAAAACGTAGTCCGCAAGGGCAACCGCGCCGATGCAGTCATCAAAAATCTAGCCGTCAAATTCGCCTTTTCCTTTCCACTTCGCCATTTTCATAACCTCCATATTTTCAAGTAATGCGGGGGTACATATTTTACCCCCATCATCAATTCAGGAAAATCCCCAAATCAACCCCCGTTCTTCAGAGTAATCATAGCGGCCATCCCCGCCGGCTTCCCAATCGTGCTGCCGCAGTAAATCCAGAACCAGTAACGCAGTCTTATCATCAGGAAATTGCGCTATCATCTTCCCGTCATTATCAAGAATCGAATACTTCTTTTCGCCGGAATTTTTAGGCGATTTGGGGATACCGTTGTCATCCTTCAGTTCATCCGGCCAATCTTTGTAATCCAGGAGGGTAAATTTCTCAGCCCCTTCCTCCGCAGAGTCAACCCGGACAACCAGGAGACTATGCCTCCCTAGCCCCCTTACGACGACATATTCAACACCGCCATACTGCTCAAGGGTTCTTTCTTCGCCCAGATATTCCTTCCACTGAGCGATGTCATCCTTCGAAAATTCAACCGCTTTCTCAATAAGCCTTTTCTCTATACCCATCATCTTTTCCTTTACGTTTCTCGCAGGGGATGATTCAACTTCTTTCCGGCGGACCTTGTGTGGAAGTTAAAAAAAATCCCAAGCACCGTCTGCTCCATACGCCGAGAATGAGAAAGCCGTTCCCAAAGAACAGCGAGCTCCCGCAAAAGACAGAGAGTGGTTCCCTGTAGACATGGTCGGCGAAGTCCAAATAGCGCAAAAAGAGACCCAGCGGATAGTCGGCGCCCTGAGCAACAAATTCGGTGATGATGCTGAATACACGAGGCTTCCCGGCTTACCGAAGAAATTTAAACAATTCGATTTTGACTTTGGTGTGATAAGCCCGCTGTTAAATCATAACCTTGAATCATTTTATGTTACCGGAGGAGAACCGCTTTTGCACCCGCGCCTTTTGGAAATATTTAGCATCGCAAGGGGCGCTGTTCCTGGGCGGCATATACTAAAAAATGACCGTCAATATTTCTTTGCCATGGATTCAAATTTTGCATATTTTGACATAAACTTCAGCTCCACCGTCCCCACGGGGCCGTTCCGCTGTTTCGCCAAAATAAGGCTCGTCTTGCTCCCTTCCCCTGTTGGCGGAGGCGGGTCATCGCTTTTCTTGCCCGATTCCCGCTCCCGGTGCAGGAACATGACCACATCGGCGTCCTGTTCAATGGAACCCGAATCCCGGATGGAAGAAAGGGTGGGCTTCTCCTTTTCCGCCTCCCGGGTAAGCTGGCAGAGCACCACGATGGGGATGTCCAGTTCGCGGGCCAGGCTTTTAAGGGAACGGGATATTTCTGAAATCTGCTCATACCGGGGGATAAAATTATTTTCCGAGCTGATAAGGCCCAGGTAATCAATAAAAATGATTTCAACCTTTTGCTGGGCCCGTATCCTCCGCGCCTGGGCGCGGAGGTCCAGGATCTTCATGTTGGGCATGTCCACAATATACAATGGGGCCTCGTAGAGATTATCCGCGGCATGCAGGAGATCCTGGTAATCACTTGATTTGAGAAAGCCGTTTCGCAGATGGTTTGATTCGATCTGCGCTTCCATGGCAATAAGCCGCTGCATCAGGGCCATTCCGGACATTTCCAGGGTGAAGAAGGCGGTGGGTATCCTTTTCCTGATGGCGATATGGCTTGCCATGGTCAGGGCCAGGGCGGTTTTTCCGATGGATGGCCGTGCGCCGATGATAATAAATTCCGAAGGATGAAAACCGGATGTGTATTCTTCAAGCTCAGGAAAACCCGAAGGGACGCCGGTATATTCCTCTTTGGAATGATGGGCGGCTTCGATGATCTTGAGGGTATCATTGATCATTTCCCCGACCCTTTTGTACGTAAGGGTCTGCCGGGTATCGCTTAATTCAAAGATCCGCTGCTGGGTTTCTTCCAGGATCATCCGGGATTCCATGGACTCGTTAAAAATCTTGGCGCTTATTTCCCCGGACACCCGCAGCAGAGCCCGGCGCAGGGAGTAGCCCTGCACCGTCTGGGCATAGTATTCAATGTTGGCGCTGGATGGCACCACCGTAGTAAGGGACGACACATAGGCCGCGCCCCCGGCTTCATCCAGTTTCCCGTTCTGCCTGAGTTCCCCGGTTACGGTGAGGATGTCCGCTTTGACGCTTTTGTTATCAAGCCCCAGAATCGCATCGTATATCAGATTATTGGCGTTTGAATAAAAATCCCCCCTGTGGAGGTACTGCATGGCCGCGCCGATGGCATCGGCGTCCATGAGCATGGCCCCAAGGGCAGCCCGTTCCGCCTCATCATCGTGGGGGGGGATTTTATCCTTTAGTACCGGGGCCGCCATTGGTCAGTCATTATTCCTGGGCAGCCGGTTCGGCCGGCTCCTGAGCCGCAGGTTCCCCGGCGGGAGCATCAACAGGGGCCGCTTCGGTTTTTGCCGCTTCAGCAGGGGC
>BOBW01000123.1 GCA_026002595.1 Spirochaetia bacterium
CAATATTTTGATAGCCTTTTTGTTGCAATCTTCGAACAATCGCACTGCCAACAAGACCGCGATGCCCGGCTATGTAAATTTTCTCAGTTTTATTCATAAATATACTTTACCCTTCACTCATAATAATTCTTTGATATATACCCGCCATCTATTAGATGAACTTCTTTTTGTGCAAGTTCTATATCATAGTTAACCATCATTTTTACCAATTCCGGCAATTGAACCTTTGGTTTCCATGCCAATTTGGTAATTGCCTTGGTTGGATCGCCAATCAATAACTCAACTTCCGCTGGACGGAAATAACGTGGATCTATCTCTATTAACACCTTATCAGAAATAGCATCTATTCCTTTTTCGTCAACACCATGTCCTTCCCAACGAAGCGAAAAGCCCGCCTCCTTAAACGCCATAGTGATAAAGTCCCGTACCGCGGTCATTACCCCTGTTGCCATCACATAATCATCCGGCGCTTCCTGCTGGAGCATCAGCCACATAAGCTCCACATAATCTCCGGCAAAACCCCAGTCCCGTTTTGCATCAATATTGCCCATGTAGAGCTTATCCTGCAGGCCAAGTTTTATCCGCGCCGCTGCACGGGTTACTTTACGGGTTACAAAGGTTTCACCCCGTATCGGACTTTCGTGATTAAAAAGAATACCATTACAGGCATACATCCCGTAACTTTCCCGGTAATTCACCACAATCCAGTAGCCGTATAACTTAGCACACCCATAGGGGCTTCGTGGGTAAAAGGGAGTCGTTTCTTTTTGTGGCACTTCCTGTACCTTGCCGTATAATTCCGAAGTAGACGCCTGATAAAATCGTACTCTTTTTTCCATGCCAAGGATTCTGATTGCTTCAAGTAAACGCAAGACTCCCAAGCCGTCTGTGTCGGCGGAGTATTCAGGCACATCAAAAGAAACTTGTACATGGCTTTGCGCACCAAGGTTATAGATTTCATCAGGCTGTACTTCCTGCAAAATACGTACCAAATTTGAAGTATCAGTTAAATCACCATAATGCAGAATAAACTGTTTGTTTACCGTATGCGGATCCTGATATAAATGATCTATCCGCTGGGTATTAAAGGATGAGGAACGCCGCTTAATGCCATGAACTTCGTATCCTTTATTAAGAAGAAATTCAGACAAATAGGCGCCATCTTGTCCGGTAACACCGGTGATTAAGGCCTTTTTTTTGGTATTATAATTATTTGATGTAATTTCTGCTTTAGTCATGACAGTGCCTTAAGAAGGGAGAAAGATTTAAATACTATCTTTAACATCAACGGGATTAAAGATGTTTCTATCAAAGGCCTGTTTCACGCTTACCCCAAATTCAAGGCACTGCTCGCAGGTCAGTTTCTAATTTAGGGAACGTTACACCCAATCTTCAAGTGACAAGTACTCTATATGGACAAAATGTCTTATGTTGTGGGTTACGAGCGTATATTTGTTTTGCATACAAAAAGCCGACTGCAATAAATCTGATTCACTCATAGGATTATCAATAGGATCATCGGTTTCACTAAACTGTATTTCAGTCACCATAACATCTTAGTAATGCGGTATAAAACTACTCTCCAACCGCTTTCCACTCACCAATATTCCGCTTATCAAAATCAAAGGCCACGCCAACTTTAAATAGCTTCTTTCCGCTCCCCTGCCAGGGAAGCAGATAGTCTTTACTCTCTATCTGGGCTAAGGCTTCAGCCACCGTTCCATTCAGTTTGAACTCAAAGCAATAAACATAGTCTTTCGTTTCTACCAGCGTATCAATCCGTCCGGCGGCTATCCGCACTTCGGAACGGCAATCCAGCCCCAGCATCCTGAACACCAGATGTACCACCGTTTGATAGTATTTCTCATCCTTCAGGGTAATATCATAGGGGATTGCCGCAAAAAACGGTATCAGCGCATTCATCGCCGCATCAATGTCACCCATGCGGAGCGTCTTGGGCAGCAGCATTCCCAAAGAACGCATATCGGCGCCGGGTACATTGATATACTGTTCTATCAGGGATTTCGCAAAAGAGGCCCGGACTTCCTCATTGGGATAATCCAGGGTGAACTCCTGCCATTCATCATTGTAATCAACAACGGTCAGGTATCCGGCCTGGTATAAAACCGGTACGGCTTCCATATTATCAACATCGTAATTGCTAAAATCGTTAAGATGCACGGCCTTTTTTTCAAGATTCAGTATATCAATCTTTTGATCCCGTATCAGCTTGATAAGGAATGTAGGGGTCCCAGTTTCGTACCAGAATATTTTGAATAAGCCGTTCCGGTTGAAATGATTCAGCAGTCCAAAGGGATTGTACACGGTGAGCGGCTTTTCCGAAAACCGGTATCCGTTATAAAAACGCTTAAGCTCCGCAAGATACGCTTGCTTTTCAAGCCCCTTGACTTCTACGGTCTGCTGTATCTCTTCGGCAAAATCCCCTTCCAGCTCTTCCTGGGTTATTCCGCACAGATCGCCGTAACGGGGATCCATTGAGATATCCGTTAAATTATTCAGGTCAGAAAACACGCTTACCTGGGCAAATTTCGTAACCCCGGTTAGCAGGACAAACTTGAGGTGCGCATCCGAAGATTTCAATACGCCATAAAACCCCTTAAGGGCGATGCGCATTTTTTTGTGTAATTCACGGTTGTCAATGGTATTGAGCAGCGGCTTGTCATATTCATCAATAATAACCGCCGCTTTTTGCCCGGACCGGGCATGCATATCATTGATAAGACTGCTGAATTGTACTTCTAACGTATCCCCGCGCAGGGACAAACCGGCGGCTTGGGCAGCGTCAAGCAATGCGAAGGACAGCCGTGCGTCAAGGTGCTCAACCCCATCCTCGAATCGCCCCGGGTTCAGGTCGATTCTGATTACCGGGTATTTTTTCCAGTCCCATCCCAGGGAATCAATCGCCAGTCCCGCAAAAAGCTCCCGCCGCCCTTCAAAGAGCGCGCCCAAGGTCGAGCAAAGGAGGGACTTTCCAAAACGCCGGGGGCGGGACAGGAAGAAGACGCCCCCGGCTCCGGTCAACAATTCATGGATTCTGGCAGTTTTATCCACATACAGGAAGCCATCTTCCCGAATTTTGACAAAATCCTGTATCCCAATGGGTAATCTTTGGCTCATATGGCCAGTATACCATAGTTACATCGATTTTGCTATAATCCGCTCGCACGCCTTCCCATCTCCATACGGATTATGCGCCTGGGCCATCTTCGCATATACACCTTCGTCTTTCAGCAACCGATTCACACTCCCCACTATTGCCGCCGCATCCGTCCCCACCAGCTTTACCGTCCCTGCCTCTACCGCCTCGGGCCGTTCGGTGGTGTCCCGCATCACCAACACCGGCTTCCCCAGAGAGGGCGCCTCTTCCTGCACACCGCCTGAGTCGGTCAAAATCAGGTAACAATGCTGCATCATATACACAAAGGGCAGGTAATCCAGCGGATCAGTCAAGTATATGTTATTAATCCCCGCCAATAATTCATACACCGGCTTTTGTACATTCGGGTTTAAATGTACGGGATACACAATGTCGATGTCAGGATACTGAATCGCTATTTCTTTCAAAGCCTTACAGATATTCAGGAACCCGTCACCAAAGTTCTCCCGGCGATGTCCTGTTACCAGAATGTATCGCTTGCCTTCTTTCGGCTGATATCCCTTTTGCTCCAATTCATTTACGATTTTTTGCTTCAATTCAGGCTTTGTCTTAATAATGTCCACAGCCATCAGCAACGCGTCTATCACCGTATTCCCGGTAACAACGATATTTGCGTCTATCTTTTCCTGTAGAAGATTATTCTTTGACATTTCGGTCGGTGCAAAACAATACGCGCACAAACGATCCGTCAACTGCCGGTTCATCTCTTCCGGCCAGGGGGAAGCCATGTTATAGGTCCGCAGCCCCGCCTCAATATGCGCAACCTGTATCTGTTGGTAAAACGCCGCAAGTCCCGCAGCAAGGGACGTGGTCGTGTCGCCATGGACAAACACCATATCAGGCTTCGCTTCCTTCAACACACCCCGCATGCCAAGCAGCACTTTTGAAGTAATATCATACAAATCCTGATTGGGCGCCATGATGTTCAAATCATAATCGGGCTTGATATCAAACACATCCAAAACCTGATCCAGCATCTGCCGGTGCTGTCCGGTAACACATACCTTTGTATCAAACCGGTCAGGATGTTTCTGAAACTCCTTGACCAGCGGGGCCATCTTTATGGCTTCAGGGCGTGTACCAAATACGAGTAATACTTTTTTCATTTCCGAATTCCGCAGAAATCAAGTTCTGTTTTGCTCTTATCAACTGCCATATTTACAAATTCTTTATGCTTAACCAGCCACACCACAATATCGGCTTTGTCATACGCTTCCTGGTACGATACCAGATTGAAGGTCTTGTGGCTTTTAATATTCGGCTCCACCACCAGCACCTCGGCCTTTGCTTCGGAGATAATCCGAGATGTGATATACTTGGCCGGTGATTCCCGCAGATCGTCAATATCAGGCTTAAAGGCAAGCCCCATGCA
>BOBW01000124.1 GCA_026002595.1 Spirochaetia bacterium
ATACTTTTGTTGTGATTTTTTGTAAATTTTGATAGCATTAAGGGGTATGACTGACAGAATACGGGCGATCCGCAAGAAACTGGGCATTAACCAAGGCGAATTTGCTCAGCAGATAGGTTTAACCCAGGCAGCCCTGTCCGCAATCGAGGTAGGAAAGTGCAAACTGACCGAAAAAAACATCAAGCTGATATGCGTCACCTTTAATGTAAACGAACATTGGCTGCGTACCGGGGAGGGGGAGATGTTCGGCTCCTTATCGCTCTGTGAAAAGGAGCTTTTGGAGACTTACCGCCAGCTAACGGAGGAAACCCAGGACTTCATTCTGGATATGACCCGGACCCTGCTGAAGAGGCATAGGGAAAAGTTAAAAAAGTCTTCTATATAATTAACCGAACAGGGCCTTTCCCCGCACATACTTCGCCGCAATATGGCGATCATCCGAAAGGTACACCGTCCGCCGGAGCCGCTCTTCCACGCTCAGCCTGAAAGGCGCGGCCAGGTCCGCATCGTCAATGACCAGCGCGTCAAATTCATAGCCCGGATCAAAGGAACCCGCTGCCCCGGCATTGCCCGGCAGCCCGGCCTTCCCAAAGAACGATCCGCCCCCAAGGGTTCCCATCCAGAACGCTTCCTCAAAGGTGATGGGCGCTTCGTCTTTGGCAGCAAGGCACTGCCGCAGTTTGGACACCCCGATTGCGTCGGTCATGGCCCGGAAGATCGATGTGTGGACCCCCCCGGCGACATCGCTGCCGAGTCCGGTGGGGATGCCCATGTCCAGGAAGCGCCGCGCCGGGGCGATGCCGGATGAGATGTTGAGGTTCGATTGGGGGCAGTGGGCGATGTATACGCCCCGGTTCCGCATCAGGCGCAGTTCCTCATTACCTGACCAGACGCAGTGGGCCATGACGGTGGGCGTATTCGCGCCGAAGAGATCAAACTGGGCGTAGGCATCGCCGTAAAAATTTGATGAGGGGCAGAGTTCCCGTACCCAGGCAATCTCACGCTGATTTTCCGAAAGATGGGACTGGAGGGGGAGGGCGTACTGTTTCTGAATTCCCGAAAGGGCCCGCATCAGATCATCACTGCATGAGGGAATGAAACGGGGGGTTAATATGGGATAGGTGTTCTTATAGTTTCTGCCGGCAAGCGCGGTAAGCCATTCACGGGTCGCTGCGGCGGAAGCATCCGCATTCGCTTCACGCAGGATATCAGGACTGTTGCGATCCATGTTGACCTTGCCCGCCATGGACACGAGCCCGGATTCTTCCAGCAGGTCCATCAGTATTACTGTGGCCGGTACATGGAGCGTAGCAAAGATGCAGAACCGGGTATTGGGGCCGCGCTTGAGGTGATCGACAAAAAGGCCGTAGGCCCGCCGGGCATATTCGGCGTCACGGTATTTTGCCTCCTCGGGGAAGGCGTGCTTTTCGAGCCAGCTTAAAAGTTCCATGTCCATGCCAAGGCTTCTGAAACTGAATTGGGGGGCGTGTATATGGAGGTCCGTGAGGCCGGGGAGGATCAGGCGGCCCGTATAGTCGATGAGGGGGAAACCCGCAAAGGCCGCCGGCAATCGGGGAAACACCCCGGCGGATTTGCCCTTTTCGCAGACAAGATAGCTGTTTTCAAAGCTTTGTATCTTTGTTTGAGATTTGCTGTAAGCGATATCGCCCTTTAATACAAAATTTCGGGAGTCCACTTTTGTAACTATGAAATACATTTACTCTGCTGTCAATATGTGTGTATAGTAAGACTAAGGAGAATGCCGATGTATCAAATTAAAACCCAGGTCTTTTTGAGCGGCAGCGATGTAAACGGACGGCTCAGGTTTGACGCCGCAATGGATATGATGCAGGATTGTTCTGTTCTGTGGACCGAATCGGAGATCGAATTCAAAAAATATCTTCTGGAAAATAATCTCATCATGATCCTGGTAAACCGTCAGGCCGATGTTTTGCGTATGCCCCTTTACAAAGAGCATCTTGCCGTTGAAACCTCAATATACGAATGTAAGGGGGCCTTTGGTATGCGTAATACGGTTATCTATGACGATAGTCATAAGCCCTGCATTGTCAGCTGGGCCACCGGGGCCTTTGTTGATATGAATACCGCGCGTCCATTCAGGCTTCCCCCGGAAATTAATGATGCTATTGTAATCGATCCGAAAATTGAAATGGACTATGCGGGGAGAAGAATTGATGTACCGGAATCTTTGGACCTCTTGGCCGAAGATAAAAAGTTTTCATCGTTTGCTGTTACCTCATTGGATATAGACCTTAACCGGCACATGAATAACGGGCGCTATATAAAAGCCGCCATGAATTTTCTCCCCGATGATTTTACCATTTCCCGTTTCAGGGTTGAATACAAAAAGCCCGCCGCCAGGGGGGACTTGCTGTATCCTGTGGTTAAGCGCCCTAATCATGACAAAATTTATATACTTCTTACGGATAAGGAAGGCGGCCCCCACACGGTCATGGAGTTTACCACGGCTTGATCCTTTTTCCTTTTTCGGCTACCTTAACCATGTTGAGTCTTAAATCAATTTTGGAGGAAGGAATGATGAAAAAGTTGTTGGTACTTGCCTTGGCTCTGGGCCTGGCGGTTTCCGCCTTTGCGGGCGGGAAAAAGGACGCGGGATCGGCTGCGGGGGGAACATCCTCGGCTGCTGATGTCAAGGTTGGGTTTGTGTACATTGGTTCGATTCACGATGAAGGCTATACCCAGGCCCACGACAAGGGACGGATTGCCGTCGAGGCTTTGGGGGTCAAAACCGCCTATATCGAAAATGTGGCGGAAAACGCCGACTGCGAAAAGGCTATCCGGGACCTCATCGATCAGGGCTGTAACGTGATCTACACCACCAGCTTCGGCTTCATGGACTGGACCATCAAGGTTGCCGCGGACTTCCCCAATGTGAAGTTCGGCCACTGCTCGGGCTACAAGACCGCCCCCAATGTTTCTACCTATTTTGGTAAGATATTTCAGGCCCGCTACCTTGCGGGTATTGCCGCGGGTTACAAGACCAAGGTCAATAAGATCGGCTATGTGGCGGCCTTCCCCATCCCCGAGGTTATCCGGGGGATCAACGCCTTCACCTTGGGCGTTCAGTCGGTAAACCCCGATGTCTCCGTGGAAGTGATCTGGACCAATACCTGGTATGATCCTGCGGTGGAAAAACAGGCCGCCCTGGAACTGCTCAACAAAGGCGTTGATGTGATCGCCCAGCATCAGGACACCACCGCCCCCCAGATTGCCGCCCAGGAACGGAATGCCGCCGCCATCGGTTACAACGTGTCCACACCGGACGCCGCGCCCCGGGCCTACCTTACCGCCCCCCTCTTCCATTGGGACGTTTTCTATGTGGATGATGTAAAGCATGTCCTCGCCGGGGATTGGGCTTCCCGCGCCTATTGGGAAGGTTTCAGCAATGGGACCGTCACCCTGGACACCCTTACCGCCAATAACGATCCCCGCACGGCTTCTGCGGTTGCGGCGGCCCAGGCAAAAATTATTGACGGGAGTCTCGCGCCCTTTACCGGCCCCCTCACCGATCAGGGCGGCGCCGTAAAGGTTTCCTCCGGTGTTAAAATGACCGACGAGGAAATCTGGAACATGGGCTGGTTTGTTAAAGGGGTCATCGGGGTAATTCCGCAGTAATACTAAGGGGGCTTAAGCCGGGATCAAAACACCATGCCCTATATCGAAATGCGGCACATTTCAAAGCGCTTCGCAACGGTGCAGGCGAATGATGATGTGGGCATGGATGTAAACCGGGGGGAGATACTTGCCCTCCTCGGTGAGAATGGTTCCGGCAAAAGTACCCTGGTTAATATGCTTTCAGGAATTTATCTGCCGGACGCCGGTTCCATTTATGTGGGCGGCGTCCGGCAGTTTTTTAGATCCCCCCATGATGCCATTGCCGCCGGGATCGGGATGGTGCATCAGCACTTCAAACTTATTCCGGTGATGAGCGCCTGGGAAAATATCAGCCTGGGCGAAAAGAAAAAGGGAATCAGCGTAAATCCATTTATCGAAAAGAAAAAAATAAACGATAAAATTACTGAAATAGAAAAACGTTTTGGCCTTTATGCGGCGCACAATAAAAAAATTTACGAAATGTCGGTCAGCGAAAAACAGACCGTAGAAATTCTCAAGATTCTTTACCGGGGAGTAACGACCCTTATCCTTGATGAACCCAGCGCCGTACTCACCCCCCAGGAAACAAGGGGGCTTTTTGCCATGATGCGGAACATGAAGGAAGCGGGCTGCGCCATCATCATTATTACCCATAAACTCAACGAGGTGATGGAAATCAGCGACCGGGTAACGGTGCTGCGGAAAGGGAAGGCCGTGGGGACCGTCAATACCGCCGAAACCGATTCCCATGAACTCGCGGAGATGATGGTGGGGGGCAGTATATCCCTTGAGATTCACCGGGAAGAACCGGTGCCTCAACAAAATCCCATGCTGGAAGTAAAATCCCTCAAGCTTGAAAATGC
>BOBW01000125.1 GCA_026002595.1 Spirochaetia bacterium
CTCACCCCTTTCAAGCTGGTCAGTATCTCTATCTGCGCCATAAATGGCGCGGCGTGGAGTAGCACCTGCTCTTTGAGCGCCTCAACATCCGCCTCGTCCCGCTCAAGCCGGTCCATCAGCTGGTTCAGCTGGAAACGGAGCGCCGTGTTTTCTGAGATTTCCCGTATCTTCTGCCGGCTCTTCCGGTCAAAAATCTCTTCCTGGGTGAAACCGTACAATTGTTCCTTCAATAGGGAGTGTATCCGGTTCTTCAGCTGGGTATTCTGTTTCTGGTACAGCCGGTAGGTGGAAAACAAACTGCGCAATTCCTGGATTTCCGGGGGCGGCAGGGTAACCGGCGATATGGTCTGTTCCCCGGACAGCACCTGCATCTTGAGTATCCGGCAGAGTTTGTCCGCATCGATCTTGTCCGTGTTGCACCGGGCCAAGCTAATTTGCTTCAGCTCGTAGGTGTTGGCGATGACAATTTCCTTCACCTTGTCCTTGAAAAGCCGGACAAACGAGAAGGTGGTTATGGTCGCCTCCACCAGCACGTAGGTGTCCGCCGCTAGGGTGGTGTAAAACTCCGCCAGCCCCTCCGCGGTCAGCTCAAAGGTTTTGAGTACCCGGTCTTTTGTCGGGTCTTTCACCGATGACCGCTCGTTCCGGTAGCAGCAGGTGAACCGGTTGGTGTGCAGATCGATACCGATAAAGTTCATGCTGAACCTCCTTAGAAAAAAATTGATTGTTCGGCTGAACTCCGGTATACTGATACCATGCGTCTATTCGGGGTGTTAATCGGATCAAGGATCAGCCCCCAAGAAGCAAATGCGGCTACCGGTTGTTAATCGGGCTCACGGGGTCATTGCTGCCCCAGCTTGCGCTACAACCGGTAGTTGTTCTTTCCGAACTCCTACAGTATACCAGGTAACCGCATGCTTTTATCATAACTTCGGGCTCTTCCACGCAGATAACACGGACTTTTGCTTTCATTTCTTTTCTTTTGTCCGTGTAGTCCGTGAGGTCGACTTTTCCACTCTTTGGGTGGAAAAGTGGTTAAATTTGGAATTCCTCTGGGAATATGATCAAACTCTTGCCTTGAACTGAAGCATCGGATATACTGAAAATCATGAAATCCGATGTGTCCCATATCAACCCAAGCCTCCTCAAAAGCATTGAAGGCAAAAAACGTGAGTTGGACAAATTCCGTCCCTTTCCCCCTGAAATCGTCCGGAAACTGAATGAGCAGTTTATGCTCGAATGGACCTATAACTCAAACGCCATAGAGGGTAACACCTTAACTTTACGGGAGACGGAGCTGGTCATTAACCGCGGGCTGACTATCGGGAACAAGACCTTAAAAGAACATTTTGAGGCAATAAATCATAAAGAAGGCATACAGTACCTGTATGAATTTATCGAAAAGAAAATGGAGCTGGAGGAAAAGGTCATTCTTGAAATCCACAGGCTCATTCTAAAAAACATTGACGATTCGGAAGCGGGCGCTTACCGGAAAACAAATGTCATGATCCTGCGGGCGGTGCATCTTCCCCCCTCATCGGTAAAAGTGCCGGGGCTCATGCAGGAATTTATGGAATGGTATTATCATAACGAGGGGAAAATGCCGGCGGCAGAATTAGCCGCATGGGTTCATCACAAGCTGGTGTATATCCATCCCTTTATTGACGGTAACGGGCGGACCGCACGTTTGATTATGAATTTGATACTTTTGCAGTATGGCTATCCCCCGGCGGTGATATTAAACATGGACAGAAAGAAATATTACCGGGTTTTAAAAGAAGCTGACAGGGAACGGTATAATAATTATTTTGATTTTATCGGCCGTTCGATTGAGCGCTCCCTGTTAATTTATTTAAACGCTTTTAAAAGTCAGGCGGAACAAGGTTCCGCCAATGATGCGGAAGATAAATATGGCTATATCAGCATGAAAGAAGCGTCGAAATTATGCGATTACGGCATGGAATACCTGTCCTATCTGGCGCGTACCGGACGTTTAAGCGCCATTAAGATCAGCAGGAACTGGATGACAACCAGGGAAGCCCTTGCGGACTATGCGGAGAGGATCAAGAAAAACTAATTACTCCTTATCACACATACTCTTCCCAGGCTTTTATTTCGAGTCCCTTCTCCCGGTTGTAAGCCAGTGCGTCGATAAATTCCCGCGCAACCTTGATATTGGTAAAGAGGGGGATGTCGAAGTCCACTGCCATGCGGCGGATGATGTAGTCGTTTTTCAGTTCCGTCTCGCGGTTGTTTTTGGGGATGTTGATGATCATGTCGATTTCACGGCGCTTGATAAAGCCCGCGATGTTGGGCTCCCTGGATTCCAGGGGCCAGTTGAGTGCGGTGATGGGGAGTCCGTTTCCGGCGAGGAATTTCGCCGTGCCCCGGGATGCGAAAAGTTTGTAGTCCATTTCCACAAGCTTGCGGGCGGAATCGAGGAAGTTGAGTTTGTCTTCGATGGGGCCGGTGGAAAGGATGATGCGTTTTTTGGGAATCCGGTAGCCCACCGACAGGAGGCTTTTGAGGAAGGCATCGGAAAGGTCCGTGCCGATGCAGCCCACTTCCCCGGTGGAGGCCATTTCCACGCCGGTCACCGGGTCTGCGCCGTGGAGCCGGGAAAAGCTGAACTGGGCCGCCTTGACACCGACCCACTTGAGGTCCAGCGCCGACACCGGGGGTGTTTCAACGTGTTCGTCCAGCATGGCCTTTACCGCCATTTCGATCATGTTTACCCGGCTGATCTTGGAACAAAAGGGGAAGCTCCGGCTTGCCCGTAAATTACATTCGATAACCCGCACCCGGTTCCGCTGGGCCAGGAACTGGATGTTGAAGGGGCCGGTGATATCCAGCGCCCGCGCGATCTCCTCACTAATCCTGCGGATTTTGCGTATCGTTTCGATGTAGAGCCGCTGCGCCGGCAGTACCACTGTGGCATCCCCGGAATGGACCCCGGCGTTTTCAATATGCTCGGTGATGGCGTGGAAGATAATCTCCCCCCGTTTCGCCACCGCGTCAATTTCGATCTCCTTTGAATTTTCCACGAATTTTGAAATGACCACCGGGTGTTCCGCAGAAACATCCGCCGCAAGGCTTAAGAATTTTTTGAGACTCGCGTCATCCCAGGCTACGTTCATCGCCGCGCCGGACAACACATAGCTGGGCCGGATCAGCACCGGGTAGCCAACCTCGGCGGCAAAGGCCTTGGCGGAATCAAGGTCCGTCAGCTCCTTCCATTCTGGCTGCTCAATTTCAAGCTTGTCCAACAGTGCGGAGAATTTGTTCCGGTCCTCCGCCATGTCGATGGACTGCGGGCTCGTGCCGTAGATCAGTGTTCCTGCGGCATAGAGTTTTGTGGCAAGGTTGTTGGGAATTTGTCCCCCCATGGAAAGGATGATCCCGTCGGGGCGTTCCCGTTCGTAGATGTCGAGGATCCGCTCCAGGGTGAGTTCCTCGAAGTAGAGCCGGTCGCACATGTCGTAATCGGTGGAGACCGTTTCGGGGTTGCAGTTTACCATGATGGAATAGCGGCCCAGCTTCCGCGCGGTTTCCACCGCGTTGACGCAGCACCAGTCGAACTCAACGCTGCTCCCGATCCGGTAGGCCCCGGAGCCCAGCACCATCACCCCGCGCCCGGATGGCGCAACATCGTCCGCAATGGCTGCTCCGGCGCTGCCGCTCCCCGCCGCGCCGTAGGTCATGTAGAGGTAGTTTGTTTTCGCGGGGTACTCCGCCGCCAGTGTATCGATCTGTTTTACCGCGGGGCGGATGCGGTATTCTTCACGTAAAGAGCGGACTTCCATTTCAGTAAGATTTGTAAAGCCCCCGATCTGCGCATCGGAGAAGCCGAACTTTTTCGCACGGGCCAGTAAATCCCGGTCAATCTTTTTAATGGCCCGCAGCGATTGTTCCGTTTCCAGCGCGTTGGCTATCTTGTACAAAAACCAGCGGTCAATTTTGGTGAGCCGGTGAATCCGCTCAACCGTCCAACCTTCTCTGAGCGCCCGGTAGATGATGAAAACCCGCCTGTCCGTGGGCTTTTGCAGCGCTTCTTTTATATTGGCGATGCCGCTCCCGCAAAGGGTATCGTCTGCGGCAAGCCCCGGCGCGCCGATGCCGGTCATCCGTAAAGCTTTTTGCAGGGCCTCTTCAAAATTACGGCCGATGGACATCACTTCCCCTACGGACTTCATTTCTGACCCCAGGCGGACATCGACGTTTTTGAATTTCGCCAGGTCCCAGCGGGGGACCTTTACCACGCAGTAATCCAG
>BOBW01000126.1 GCA_026002595.1 Spirochaetia bacterium
GATGGTTACATACGGTAGTATCAAATGCGAAAGCATTTATTCTTGGAACATATCATGGTTTGGATGCGACCCATTTTCAGGCATACCTGGACGAATTTTGCTTCCGCATGAACCGGCGGTTTTTTGCCTCCCAGCTTTTTGACCGGCTTTTGTGTGCCTGTTCTTCTACCACAACCATTACTTACAAAAATATTGTGGAGACATCTTGATAGTCATATAGAGTTATTAAACAAGTCTACTGAATCAACAATTCCGGGATAATAAAAAGGCGCTGAGCCCCACGGCGCTGCAAAAAGAGCTGGAACGGCTGACCATAGAGTTTTCCTGGAAATCATCAAAGATTGAGGGCAACACCTATACCTTGCTTGATACGGAACGGCTCATTAGGGAACATATAGAGGCAAAGGGTAAAAAAAAGGAAGAGGCCCTGATGATCCTTAATCACAAAACGGCCCTGGATTATATCTATCAAAGGCCGGCTTTTTGGAAGAAGCTGACCCTTGCAAAAACAGAGGATATACACCGCTTGCTGGTTACCGGGCTGGAGGTTCCCTTCGGCATACGAAAAAGCAGGGTGGGGATTACCGGCACCAGTTATCGTCCTTTGGATAATCAGTTTCAAATAAAAGAAACCCTGGAGGAACTTATCCGGCTTATCAATGATACCCAGGACCCGGTGGAAAAGGCTTTGCTTGCGGTTCTGGGAATTTCGTATATTCAGCCCTTTGAGGACGGCAACAAACGGACCGGACGGATTTTGGGCAACGCCCTGCTGCTTGCCTGCGATTACTGCCCCCTCTCATACCGGAGTGTTGACGAAGTGGAATACAAAAAAGGTGTCATTCTGTTTTATGAACAAAACAGCGTTTTTTATTTTAAGAAGTTATTTATTGAACAGTTTATCCAGGTGGCAAGAAAATATTTTTAGCGGTAACACAGGCACTATAAACCCTCGGTGTTTTGCCCGTCAATTATCCTGTCCAGATTTTTGTTCTCCGCCTCAAGTGATTTGATGTGCAGGTTTTCCTTCTCGAGCTCCAGTTCCAGTATCTCCTTTTGATACTTTAGTTTTTCAACTTCCGTTTCCCGCTTGTGCCTTAGGTTCCTGTCGACAAATGTCAGAATGGTACGGGGCAATACGATAAAGAGGGCCACTATGGCGATAATACCGGCGGCTATTTCCATTGGTACTTTCCTTTTTTATGCCCGCAGTAACTGCTGGTAGTCTTCGTAGTTTTTTGCCAAAAGGGCCGGGGTGTCCAGGCCGTAGGGACAATGGGAGGTACAGTGGCCGCAGTGTTTGCAGTTCCTGATCTTTGCCATCTCCTGCTGCCATTCTTCGCCGAGGAACCGGGCGCTGGGGGCGCGGCGGATCAGCAGTGACATGCGGGCGCAGGTGTTGATGAGGATTCCTGCGGGACAGGGCATGCAGTAACCGCAGCCCCGGCAGAAGGTTCCGGCAAGTTCTTTGCGGTCAGCCTCGATGCGGCTTTTTTCGGCAACGCTGAGTTCCGCGTCCCGGTTCATCACGCTAAAGAGGGCGTCCAGTTCGCTTTCACGCTGGATGCCCCAGATGGGGACCACGTTGGGAAACTGGGCAAGCCAGCCCCGGCAGGCGCCGATGTCCGTAAGGAGGCCGCCGCTCAGGGCCTTCATTGCAATGAAGCCGACGTTTTTTTCAAGGCACAATTTTGCCAGGGCGATTTCCTGATCATCGGAAAGGTAATTGAAAGGGAACTGTAAGGTGTCGTAGAGGCCGCTTTCCACCGCCTCTTTCGCAACTGGCACACGGTGATTGGAAATGCCGATGAAGCGTATCTTCCCCTGTTCCTTCGCCTTGAGTATGGCCTCGTAAAGGCCGGAACCATCTCCGGGGCGGGGCACAAAATCGGGGTTGTGGAACTGGTAGACATCAATGTAATCGGTCTTGAGGGTACTCAGGCTGGTTTCCAGATGTTTCCAAAAGGTCTCCGCATCCTTGGAGCCGGTCTTGGTGGCAATAATGACCTTATCCCGTCGGCCGGAAAAGGCGGCGCCGATTTTTTCTTCGCTGTCCGAATAACCCCGGGCGGAATCGAAAAGATTTATACCCCCGTCCAGGGCCTTCTGTAACAGTTTTACTGCGGCGGGTTTTTCCACCCGCTGAACCGGGAGCGCGCCGAAGGCGTCCTTGTTTACCTTGAGACCCGTCCGGCCTAAACTGACAGTAATCATGCTATACTCCTCTCTCCGTTATTATTCCAGGAAAGCCCTGCGCCCACGGCGGTGGTGTACTCTGCGTTTTCAGGATACACAAACTCGATCCCGTACATGCCGGTGATGATCTTTAACACATCCTTGCCCACAGGATTATTGCTGCCGTTCCCGGTGACGATAACCCGGTCAAGGTTCTTGCTCTTGGCCGCGAACACCGAAAGCATGCCGATGACCTGATAGACCATGTTGAGGATCCCCAGGGCGATGTCCCCGTTTCCCGCGCTGTCCAGCATCTTCCCGAAATTGGAGGCGGTGGATTCCCTGTTCAAAAAACTGATATCGGTTTCCATAATATCTTCCAGCAGAAGATCCACCTGATTCAGGTTTCCTGTTTTTGCCAGTTCCAGGATACCGTTAAAATCGGCGGTGGGGAGCAGCTTTTTGGCGAGGCCGTAGATGGTGCCCCCCCCAACACCGGAACCGCCTAAATGAAAGATGCCGTTCTTCCCCGCTTCGATAACGGCGGTGCCGGTGCCTACATTGGTAATGATGATGTGTTCCTCACCGGCAAGGAACATGCCGCCGACACCGATGGCCTGGATCTCTTCAATCCGTTTTGTGGGGATGCCGAAGATGTCGTTCTTGATCTTGTAGGCCCCGGCGCCGGTGATCGCAAGTCCCTGCACATCGGCGATGTTGATATCGTTTTCGATGATCAGTTTTCCCAGCGCCCCGGTTGCGGAGGTTACCGCATCGGCGGCGCGGGTTTTGATCTTTTTTATCATCCTGCCGTTTTCAATGGAAACGGTCTTGGTAATGGTGCTGCCGATATCTATGCCGATGATCATGCTTTAAGTCGTTCCGCCCCGTGGATCATTTTCCCAGTTGAGGTGGAGGTAGTCCTTAACTTCCGGGGCCTTTTTGAGCCAGTCCAGGAAGTCCAGCCAGATTTCCTTTTTCCAGGGGCTCTGGTCGATCTCCGCGGGGGTGTATTTCTGCTCCTTAAGGCGCTGGAAACCGAATACGTCGATGACGTGGGATTTTTCCGCGCTGTCCACGGTTTCTTCCACCAGGTGGGCGGGGATAAAACAGACGCCCCCGGCGCTGCCGAAGACCACGTCACCGGGCATGCACACTGCGCTGCCGATGCGGGTGGGGCGGTTGTAGCCGGTCATCACATAGTCCCGGATAGGGGTGGGATCGGAGCCCCGGTGGTAGATCTGCAAATTGGGGATATTCTTTATCTGATCCAGATCCCGAATGCCGCCCCAGACTACCGCGCCGCCGCCCTGGGTCCGGTTGGCCACCGCGGTGGAAAGGTTGCCGCCGAAGAACGTACCGTATTTGACCTTGTCAAAAAAATCGATCACCATCACATCGTCTTTTACGAGGCGGCCCACGGCGGACTTGTTGTAGTCGTTCTTGTCGGGGGTTGCCTCAAAACCGAATTTCTGGGATTCAGCCTTGGCTACCAAATCCAGGTCTTCCCGCCAGGGCACACATTCGATGGTTAAGGCCCGTCCCACCAGGATATTGTCCGTGGAATGGGTGGTCTTGAAATTGGTCTCCACCTGGAAATCGTACTTCTTCTTCCATGCGTTGCCCCAGACTTCTTCCAGGGTCATCTTCCGCATCCGCGCCAGAACCTCATCGGCCACCTTGGGCCTGCCGTCGGGAAGCCGCTCCCCTTTCCAGAACGGCGTAAGATACTCTACCTCTTCTTTACTGCTAAAAAACATGATTCCTCCTTTAAATTTGTGTTGTAATAACGCAGACAGTATAACCTATAAACCTATATATAGGGATAGTGCAACGCGTCCAGCATCCCCTTGAGGTAGCCGATGGCAAAGAGCCGGCCCACCGCGGCATAGCCGGGCCGGGTGTTGTCGTCCCCCGCCATGGTGGGCACATGGTCCACCCC
>BOBW01000127.1 GCA_026002595.1 Spirochaetia bacterium
TCCAGTTTTTACCATTTAATGTTTTTCGTTCTAGTATTGATCCATTACCATCACTATACGATTGCGGATAAATTGAAAAACATAAAAAACAAAAAGCCCATATAAACCATATTTTTTTCATATACTCATCCTTAATATATCATCATACATTTTTTGTTTCTTGTCAATTATTTTTCATAATATTTTTCAACAAATTTTAGGGTCGTATTGCACATAACGTGAAAGCTATACGACGTTTTTGCAGTTGCGATAAAGGAAACCGCAGGTTTCCAGCAACTGCAAAAATGTGCCGGAGAAAAAACGCACAAAGGGCGTAGCCCGACTGCGTTTTTTCGTAGGCCAAGCCGCTACTGCGGCGCAGCGTATAGCGTATGTTATGCGAAGTAAAAACCCACTTACAATATAGCTTTATAATGTTTCATAATAATTATTGTATTTCCTATTATTCCAATTAAAAGAAATATAATAAAAAATCCAAATATCAATAATTTCATGCCAAAATATTCTGCCTTAATTATTGATTCTTGAGGATTATTTTTATTATATATTATTTTGATTGTTTCTTCTTCCAAATACTTATTTAAATATTTTTTGGCATTTTTTTTATTACCATAATATGTTTTAACATTCAATATATTATTATTGCTATCATTCAAATATTCTTTTCCGTCAACTGTATATTTATAATAAATAATTGGTTTATACATCATTTGTTTTCCCCCACTATCTATACTTTCGGTAATTTCATCAGATATAATTTTTTTTACTATTATTCCATCAACCAATTCCCATTTATTAATTTTATCTATTATTAGGCAACTTTTTATTAAACCTATTAGGCCCACAATAGTAAATAATGAGAATAATATAATAAAAAATATAATATTTATCTTCATATATAATTCACTATATCTATATAACTATATTTTGTCAACCATTGTTAATATATTATTTTTTACAGAAAAATTTGGGTTTTTATTTCGCATAACGTGAAAGCTATACGACGTTTTTGCGGTTGCGATAAAGGAAACCGAAGGTTTCCAGCAACCGCAAAAATGTGCCGGAGAAAAACCCCACAAAGGGCGAAGCCCGACTGGGGTTTTTCGTAGGCCAAGCCGCTACTGCGGCGCAGCGTATAGCGTATGTTATGCGAAGTATGGGCGTACCCCATTATTTTTCTTATAGATTATTTCTTTTTATTTGTTTTAACTGCCATTTATTTAATGACCATTTTTTATCAAACTCTATTTTGTATTCAAATTCTCTTGGAAAAATTTTATTATTTATTATGTTTTCTAAAACTGTATTTGTAATTTCTGGATTGTATATTCTATATATAAGTTCACGAGTACCATTCCATGTTATTCTAGCCACAAATAATGCATTTGGTTTATCTTTATCAATTCCTTTTAATTGTTCGTCTATATTTTCCTCAAATGGCGTTGATAGCTCTGTTTCACTTTCTGTCGGCATACCATTATTATTTAATGTCTTAAAATTTATTATTAATGATAAATGCCATGAAAATACTTCTTTGGGTTTAAATTTTAACAAGGCGGTATTTAAGACCATTATAGCTGGTAAATCATCACGGTTATACTCAAAAATCGAATAATTTTCTTCAGGAATTATTATTTTATATTCTTTCATATTATTTTTCCTCCATATTCAATATATTATATTCCATGTTACTATCTTGTCAATGGTTTTTTACAATATTTTACAAAAAATTTTAGCCCATATTTCGCATAACGTGAAAGCTATACGACGTTTTTGCGGTTGCGATAAAGGAAACCGTAGGTTTCCTGCAACCGCAAAAATGTGCCGGAGAAAAAACGCACTAAGGCCAAAGGCCGACTGCGTTTTTTCGTAGGCCAAGCCGCTACTGCGGCGCAGCGTATAGCGTATGTTATGTGCAGTGCCCGTGCTTTATGTTTTTATTATATATTTCTCAATTGCTTTTATACGATCCAACCTATTCCGTTGTTTTTCTATTTCATACCGTGCATTTAAAGATTCAACTTTTAATGTATAACCTTCCCATTTAATATTTTCATAAACATGATTTTCCTGATTTATTTTTTTATCAGCCGCAATATCAAACATAACACCATTTATACATATACGTCCAAAATATTGAACTAACCATGTTCCATGATTATCAACAAATGGTTCAATTAAATAATCCATAAATATTTCTTTGGTTTTATAAAAATCACGAGTATGTATTATAGCATCTATATCATGTGGAACTATTTCCACACCCATAACAGATTCACTGATACTTCCTGTTATATACCATTCTATATTTTCAGATAAACATTTTTCCGCAAAAAATTTTAATGATTCTTTCCAACTGCCTTCCGATTTAAACATCGATTCCCCAATTGTTGAAAAATTATATTTTATAATTTCTTTATCGTCTAATGTATTTGGGTATTCTTTTACATATTTATTTCCATCCTTTTTAAACCATGCATGTTCAATATTTTCTATATATTTTTCCTCAATATTTTCGACACAATATACAAATTTATCATCTTTTTCAATACAATAGCATTTCATAAGCCAATATTCTCCATTAGTTTCTAACTATATATTCTTTTGAATATTTTGTCAACAAATTTCACGGGCATTGCACATAACGTGAAAGGTTTGCGACGTTTTTGTTGCCCGAATAAGGGCTTTGCGAAGCAAAGACCAGGGCAACAAAAATGTGGGTGGAGTGAGGCGTGGGAGCCTTTAGGCGACCTAGCCAAACGGAACCCGGAGGGGCTTTAGCCCCGAACCGCAAACCGTATGTTAAACGCAGTAAAATCTGCTACGTTAGCCGGGCGCCATGGAGGGCGCACGGGTTCCTCTGTTTTTATTATTTTTAACTAGCGGCGAAGCCGCTTAGCATAATTATTATTTTTTCCATTCTTTATTCTTAATGTATTTTATTAATACTATTATTAAAAATATCAATAAAATTATTGCAATAAATCTTATTATACCAAAAACATATGAAATATATGCAAATATTGCCAGGCCAAAAGGTACAGTTTCAGGTTCTGAATATTCAAGCACTGTACATTGAACAGGAATAAATAATACCAAAATAATAACTATAGCAATGATTAAAATTAATATAATTTTTCTTCTGTTTTTCATTATTTATTCCTTTTGTATAAAATTTTTATAATTACAATTCTATAATAAAAAATATTATTAGTCAATATAGCGGCGAAGCCGCTTAGCACAATTCTTTTTATAATTCCTTTTCTCGCCCCGCAAGGATGCGGGGCGAAATCTTCAGACGTCCAGATTTTATTGCGTTTAACGTGAAAGCTATACGACGTTTTTGTGCCCCGAATAAGGAAACCGTAGGTTTCCAGGGGCACAAAAATGTGCCGGAGAAAAAACGCACAAAGGCCAAAGGCCGACTGCGTTTTTTCGTAGGCCGAGCCCCGAAGGGGCGATGCGTATAGCGTATGTTAAACGCAGTAAAATCTGCTACGTTAGCCGGGCGCCATGGAGGGCGCACGGGGTCTTATTTTTAACTAGCGGCAAAGCCGCTTAGCATAATTATTATTTTTTCCATTCTTTATTCTTAATGTATTTTATTAATACCATTATTAAAAATACCAATAAAATTATTGCAATAAATCTTATTATACCAAAAACGTATGAAATATATGCAAATATTGCTAGGCCAAGAGGTACAGTTTCAGGTTCTGAATATTCAAGCACTGTACATTGAACAGGAATAAATAATACCAAAATAATAACTATAGCAATGATTAAAAATAATATAATTTTTCTTCTATTTTTCATTATTTATTCCTTTTGTATAAAATTTTTATAATAACAATTCTATAATAAAAAATATTATTAGTCAATATAGCGGCGAAGCCGCTTAGCATAATTATTTTTATAATTCCTTTCATCGCCCCGCAAGGATGCGGGGCGAAATCTTCAGACGTCCAGATTTTATTGCGTTTAACGTGAAAGGTTTGCGACGTTTTTGTTGCCCGAATAAGGGCTTTGCGAAGCAA
>BOBW01000128.1 GCA_026002595.1 Spirochaetia bacterium
TTATGTTTGACAATACTTGAAAGAAAAAATAATTTGAAGAAATTGTTTTACAAAATATTAAATATACCAGAAAACCCTTTTCCCAAAAAGCGTATGGCCCGGTTGCCAGAAATCTATGTATTGATTCGCCTCCGTCAAAAAAGCCGGGTGTTATTTGGTAAGCCTGAAAATAACCTTCATAATCGAATCCAACAAAACCACGAAAACCAATAAAAAAAACCAATAAAGTAACAGTGAATATTTCTGTATAATATTTATATATCAAGTCTTTTCCATGTCTTGTTACGATTGGGAAAATATTGAACATCATTAGAGAAAAAATTATTAAATAGGGTATAGAATAGAGACGGCTAAACATCGGCATATATCATTTACCTATTGCAGCATTAAACCAGGGCATACTATAAACATGATTACTATAAATCCAGACAAATATAAAAGTTAATAAAGATCCTGAACATGCGGAGATTACAGCGCCATTCGGTCCATAATTGCGGATAAAAATATATGAAAGGATAATATGAAATATACTGCAGGAAAACGTAATGATTCCCAATCCAAAGGTTTTCTTTGCATTATAAATATAATTTACCGCCAAAGAATAGAATCCGTGAAATACCTGTCCCAATAATAATAGCGGAATATATTGAAACGAATCCTTATATCGTTTGTTAATAACATAAGTAATACAAATCCATGAAAAAAATACTGCCAATCCCCAAAGAATGATAAAACCAAAGGCAATGAAATAAGACTGTTTTACAATCCGTTTTTTCTCTGTCGCAATAGTTTCTTCGGTAAATAAACTGATCCGTTTCTGCAGATACGGCAAGTATGCATTATTAAATGCATTTGAAAACAGTGTATATATAGAGCAAACACTTAATGCCATGGAATATAATCCGTTCGCACCCAATCCGTAATATGTCGTAATTAATATTTTATCAATGCCGCTTTTCAACCAGAATGATAATGAATGAGGCAATAATGGAATACCAAATTTCAATGCTTTTAAAATAGATGCTTTATCAAAAATAAAAACCAGGTATTTTCTTTTAAACAAAAAGAAAATATTAATAATTCCTGTTACAGCGGCTGTTATTACCAAGCTGTATATTTTTCCTTTCGCGCTCCATTTTAATATAACAATGAAAATTATAACCAGTATAATATTTAAAATTGTCTGAAATATTTGCAAAAATACAAATCGCTTGGAGAGATTTTCCATACGGAATATCGTCATGTTTAGATTTGTTGTCAATGCACATACAACATTGATAACTGTCAATAATTGAAATAATAATCCAATTTGTAAATAATTTTGAATGAAATGATGGAAAACGATAATAATAACAGAAAACAGTATATTTAATAATATAATTAGAAACAAAATATTAGAGACAAGCAGTCCGATTTCTTTTTTTGTCATGTTATAAAAAAAATACGGAATACTATTAACGACCGCTTGACCTGCCAGAATTAATAAAAAATTATATAATACCTGAAAGTTGGTAACAATACCCAATTCTTCCGGCATAATATAAAATGAAACAAATGGAATCAATAAAAAACTAAAAGCCTTGTTTATACCGTCACTGAGCGTATATAAAAACGTGTTTTTTACAAGATTATTTTTGAAAAAAGTTTTAAGATTTATCATTCTTCCAATACTTATAACCGATCAATAATTTTACAAGGCGTTTAAATTTTTTGTAAAAGATAGATAAATAGACTTCATAAGGATATCCTTTATGTCCCCGAATCGGCACATTCCAGGTTTTACCATACCAAAATTGCAGTATTTTTTGCGGACTTTTTTGACATTTAAATAAAGCGTCAAGAAATTCAATTTCCTCTGTTTCTTTGAAATATTTTTTTGGTGTTGCATATCCGGCAAGCGATAAACAATATAAACCAAAAAAACTAAACTTATATGGCTTTAAAAAATATATATCTATATAGCATCTATCGGTATAGATAAAAGAACAATACTTTTTTTTGTATCTGAAAAGTTTAATATCATTATTATGAAGTTCCGGTATAATCGAAAGTAATTTTTCTTCATCAGTTATGTAAATATCAATATCCTCATCCCCCTTAATAAAACCCTTGTCTCTTACGGCTCCAAGTAAAGTACCATATGCTAAATAAAAATCTAACTTATGTTTATCAAATATTTCTTTGATTTTTAATAAAAGTGCTTTTGCAGTATCCGTATCTAATGGAGATATTGTATCATAGGATAATTTAATCTCTTCATAGACAAACTGATTTCCGTTTATATTTATTGATGCCATTTTTTATCCCCTTGCAATGAGAATGTTCTCTGATTAAGTTACAAATTGGACTTGTTCGACAACCCGGTTGGTTGCCGAATAAGTCTTGCAAAATGCTCCGCATTTTGCCGTTTTTAAGCGGTTGTTGTTCAGAAACTGAAGTTTCTGAACAACTCTATTATAAAATATCCGCTGCCATCATTTTTCTTTGTGGGTTTTCATTTCTTTGATAAAGCTGAACACAATCAGCAAAATAATGACGGAGAGTGGAAACGCTACCAAGATAGAAATGGTCTGCAACATCCCCAGGGTACTTTCTGACCAGATAAGGGAGATGGGGAGAATAATAAAAACAAGCGCCCAGAATACCCGGAGGTATTTTTCCGGCTGTTCGTCCTGTTTCAAAGTTTTCCTGCAGAAACCCGCCACTACCAGAGTTATGGCGTCAAAAGTACTGGCGTAAAATGCTATCATCGTTATGGCGAGCAACGCCAGCACCACCTGCGTCAGGGGCAGTTGATCAAAAAGGCGGAGGATTATGTCTGACGGAGCAACTCCCTCTTCAAGCAGGGCGGTGGTGTCTACCTTGCCGGTAACCTGCTGGTACAGGCCGAAGTTGCCGAATACAATAAAAGAAGTAAAAGTCCCCGCAATGCCATAAAAAAAGGCGCCAAAAATCATCTGCCGGATCGTTCTGCCTTCGCTTATTTTGGCAATGAAAAACGGGGTCGCTACAAACCAGGCTATCCAGTAGGCCCAGTAGAAGATAGTCCATTGCTGGGGAAAGCCGGAAACACCATCACCCGTCACCCGCAGGGGATCCGTCCAGGTGGACATGGTGATGAAATTATTAATCATGTTACCCACTCCGGAAATGCCGCTTTCGACAATAAATCTGGTAGGGCCCAGGAAAAATACAAACAAAAGCAGGGCGGTAAAGAGACCTACGTTGATAAGGGCCAGCCGGGCAATAAATTTCATCCCCCAGAACACCGCCGCAGTAAAGATCACGCCTACAAAGAGTAATATAACAATGGCCAGACCCTTACCCAGGGTAAAGCCCAACACTTTGTTGATTGCCCCCGCGATAAGGGGAGTGGCCAGGGCGAAAGTGGTGGCTGTACCGCCCAGAAGCCCCACCACGGCAACAGTGTCTATCAGTTTACCCAAAAACCCGTCAACCTTTTTATTCAACAAAGGACGACAGGCTTCCGACAGGGTCTGGCGGTTCCGGTTCTTTACAAAGAACATATAGGCGTAAGCCGCTGCCGGCAGAATGTAGAACGACCAGGGGATAGGCCCCCAGTGGAACAGGGGATAGGTGGAGGCGATTTGCTGTCTTTGAGCCGCAGAAAGTTCAATCAGGCCCGTGGGATTAGCCTGGTAGTAATAAACCCATTCGATCAAAGACCAGTACAGAATATCCGCTGCCATGGTGGAGGTGAAGATCATCGCCCCCCACTTAAAATTGCCGTACACAGGTCTGTCAATATTTCCAAGCTTGATAGTACCATATTTTGAGGCGGCCACAACCACACTGCCCACCAGGGTAAAGAGACCCATCAATATATAAAAGGCGCCAAACCGGTTACCGAAAATATCAAACAGGTTGTTGATTACCACCGCAGCCCCATCGGGAAAAGTGGTTACCAGTCCTGCAATAACAACGATGATGCACAGGGGAAAGATAAGGATATGGTAGTTGATATTCCGGTTTTTCATGGCAAGGTCTTGGCAGATAAAAAATTATAAATATGGGGG
>BOBW01000129.1 GCA_026002595.1 Spirochaetia bacterium
TGTTGGGACTTTTTTCCCAGTCACCCTCCCGCTTGCGGGCATTGGGATTGTTCCGGCCCAGGTTGGAAACGATTGCCCCCGGCGCAATGGTGTTGACCCGGATTCCGTAATGGGCCAGGTCCACCGCAAGGCACTGCATCAGGGCTTCCTGAGCAGCCTTGGTGCTGGTATACACCGCCTGGGGCGGCAGGGGGTACAGGGCGTTCACCGAGGTGACAATAACGATATTACCCTTCCCCTGTTTCTTCATGGCATCCGCGGCGTGCTGGCAGCAAAAGAGGGCGCCCTTAAAATTGGTATCGAAGAGCCGGTCAACTTCTTCGTTTGTGGTGTCCAGCGCCCGCTTCGGTATGGAAATGCCGGCATTGGCTACCAGAATATCAAGTTTACCCTCATTTTCCGCATAGTACTGTTCAAAGAAGGCGTCCAGTTCCGGCTTATTCATCAAATCAACCTGACAGCCCTTGCTGCGGGTCCCGAGGTCTACCAGGGATTGTGTCACCTCGTCTATTGTCTTTTGATCCCGGCCGATGATGGTTACATCCGCGCCCAGGGATGCAAGGGATTTTGCGATCCCCATGCCGATGCCGGAATTGCCCCCGGTTACTATCGCTTTTTTTCCGTCAAGGCAGAAGATTTTCTTTATGTAGTCCATGTTCATGATAAGATATCCTATCAGTAATACTGCGAAGAGACAATCTACTCCTTAACCGACCCCGACACCAGATTGCTGTAGATAAACTTCTGCAACGCAATAAAGATGATCAGCGAGGGGATAATACAAATAACAACCCCGGCGAAAATCACTTCCCACTTGGCGCTGAAGGGGCCGATAAAACTGTACAGGGCGGTACTCACCACACGCAGCCGGTTCATGTAGAGGTTAGGGGTATAAAAATCGTTGTAGATGCCGATGAACTTGATCACCAGCACCGTGGCAATGGCCGGGCGCAGCATGGGGAGTATGATGCTCCAGTAGACCCGGGGGTAGCTCGCCCCGTCCATGATGGCGCTTTCATCCAGGGAAATGGAAATATTGTTCAGGAACTGGATAAAGATATAGATCGAAATGATATCCGTCCCGACATACAGGATGATGGGCGCCCAAATGGTGTTGTACAGGCCCAGGTTGTTCACCACCTGGAACACCGTTACCTGCATGGTGATTCCGGGCAGCAAAGTTGCCACGAGAAAGGCGGACTTGACCGTTATGGTCAGGATGGACTTGAAGCGCTGAACCACAAAGGCGGTCATGGTGCCGCTGATGATGGTGCCCACGCAGGAAATTATCAGAATGATCAGGGTGTTATAAAGCCCTTCCAGCACCCGGCCCTGGAAGAAAGCTTCCCGGTAGTTGCCCCAGGCAAAGCCCCTTGGGAGCTCAAATACGCCTGTGTCCAAAAATTCCTGATGCCCCTTCAGGCTGCCCAAAAGCACCACCGTGATGGGGAGAATAACCAGGACGCACCCGATGGTCAAAATCAGATACTTAAAAATATTGATTACCGTGCCCTCATTGTCCATGGGCTTTGATTTAGCTGCCATGTTATGCTCCTATTTCTCTTCCCGGAAGAACGCCTTTTGAACCAGGGTTACCATGATGATGATTATCAGCAGGATAATACCCATGGCCGCGGCGAGGCCGAATTTTTGCAGCTTGAACGCGGTGTCCATGGTTTTCATGACAAAGGTCTCGGTGCCGTTTCTGCCGCCGGTGACGATGTAGGGGATTTCAAAGACCGATACGGCGCCCCGGACGGAAAGGATCAGCTGCAGGGCGATGATGGGCCTGATGCTGGGGAAGATGATGTACCTGAAACGCTGCCAGCCGTTGGCCCCGTCAAGGCTCGCCGCCTCAAAAATTTCCGGGGAAATCGACTGAATCGCCCCGATGAACATGATGATATCAAATCCGATATAGCGCCATATTGAGACAAAGACCAGACACAGATTTGCCAGCATGGGAGTGCCGGAGAGCCAGACCTGGGATGTGCCGCCGAACAGCTCAAGGATATTATTCAGAATTCCCTGGCTTTTGTTGATAACCCCATCGCTGGCATAGAAAACACGGCGGAAGATGATGGCAACCGCCACCCCGTTCATCATGTAGGGGAAGAAGATGACCCCTTTGAAGAAGTTTGCCCCCTGTACACGGGAGCAGAGGATTGTGGCGATGAGCAGGGCAACCGAGAGCTGCACAAAGGAACCGGCCAGATAGTACAGGCTGTTCCGCAGGGGGGAGAAAACCTCAGGGTCGGTCAGGGCCTGCTTATAATTTGCCAATCCCACGAATTCGGGATTGATGCCGAACTGGTCCCGCTTCTGGAAGCTGAAACTTACCATGTTGAGCGCCGGGATAACTGTAAACAGTATCAGCAGGGTTACCGGAACAAGCAGAAACAGGACGGTGGTCAGATATTTTTGACCGGTATAGCCCCGGCTCCATTGTACCAAATCCTCTGTAGACCTAATAGCAAGTTTTTTTTGGGCCATTTCGCCCCCCTTTGCCGACGGCTTTTAGAAAACCGGTTCTGATTTAAGGACTTTAAGATAAAGGGGAAGCCCGCACCGGACTTCCCCTGAAGGTTAATCTGTTCTGTTGTAACTAGGGCCTGTAGGCCTTTAACTTGTCGTTGGCGTCCCGTGTGGCGTTCCACCGCGCGTTCTGGGCAGCGAAGATGGCTTCCACGGCGGAGAAGGGCTTGCCCGTAAAGGCGGCATCGGCGATCTGGAACTGGTAGTTGCCGGATTCATCCCCGCCAAGATTTACGGCGGATTCCTTGTTGATGGCATCCCATACGCCGATCAGGGCATCCGGGGCGGTGGTTTCGGTGAAGAGTTCCACCCCATTAAAGGCTTCCAGCCAGTCAGGCATCGCGGCGCCCTTGAGGGTGGGGACCAGCTTTTCCGTCTGGGCCCAGCCGGATTCTTCGGCAAACCAGACAACGAACTTCTTGCCCAATTCCTTGTGGGCCGCATCGATATTCTTGTTTACCCCAAGGTTATAATCCGCAGCGGATGTGGCATACTGCTTGCCGTTGGTGTTGAAGGGTGCGGGCATGTAGCCGATATCCTGGGGATTGGGGCCTTCCGCCTGGAACTGGCTGACTGCCCATGAACCCATAACCATGGTGGCGATCTGCCCGTTGTTGATGGCGGGTTTCGATCCTTCCCAATCGGTAGTCATCGGGTCCAGTTCATGGAGCGCGGGCTGCCGGTACACATCGTACATCAGCTTATTCACCTTGTAGTAGGCTGAGTCCGGTTCGAAGATGTCTTTCTTGTTGATCATAAGCTCGTTGTTGTAGTTGGGGTTACCCGAGACTGAAAGCGCCAGGCCGTTCCACTGGCCGATGGTCCAGTTGGCGTTGTAGTTGGTGTAAAGGGGAATAACATTGGGGACCCTATCCTTTATTTGCTGTAGGGCCGCAAGGAAGGCTTCCGGTGTCTTGGGGAGGGTGGTAATTCCCGCCTGGGCCCACACCTTCTTGTTATAGGTGATACCCCCTGATACGTTACCGTTCATGGCGATACCGTACACCGTGTTGTTGAACATCTTGTTGTCCGCCCAGTTGTACTTTTTGTTTAGGTCCGCATAGGACCCGAGGGGTTCGAAGAAATTGCCCAGGTCTTCCTGCTTAATTGAGCTGATAATCCCCAGCACATCCCCGTAGTTCTTGGTGTTCATCATGGTAGCCACATTACCCGAGTAGTCGGTGTAGGACTCAAACACTATTTTACAATTATTGGCCTTCTCAAAGGGTTCGACCAGCTTCGCGAGGAACCCGTCATTATGGCGGTCGGTCCGGTGGGTTAGTACCCTAAGGGTGAGCTGCCCCCCC
>BOBW01000130.1 GCA_026002595.1 Spirochaetia bacterium
CTTTGGACAGAGACCTTTTCTACACGGGCGCACTCACTACAGTTTTTATAGGTCTTACCTGTCACTACAGATAATACACCATACGCAGGTTCGGGTTTATTATTCTTATAATCATCTAGGAACATAAACTTTTTAGCATATCTACCGCCATTCCCATTGATATTATAACAGTGTTTATATACAGAGGTATAATTAACGCCTTCTGCCTTAGCGCATTCATCAATGGTATCGTATACCTTGCCAGATTTAATGCTTATTACTTTTTTTTGTAAGGCATTTCGTTTAAGGTCTGGATTCCAAGGAAATTTATCACAGTAATCAATGAACAATTGAGTGTCCATATCCCAACTGAACTTATCTAAGTTGTGCCGTTCCCAATGAACCTGCATAGAATTTCTTGTATTTACACAAGCAGCAAAGGGAATGCCCGTTATTTTAGCTACTTCCTTCCATGCTACATTTCGGTCTTGCAATTTTTTTATTTTATCCCGTTTAATAGCGGCTGCTTCGGATGCTTCTATGGATTTGATGATGCTCCACTTGCAAATTTTTGGTATCTTGTCATTAAACTTTTTTAATGCTTTCTTATAACCACCAAGAAAACATTTGTCAGTGTTAATGCAAATATGGTTATTGAACTCGCAGATGAATACGGTCTTAGGCCCTATGGGAATCTACGCTTATTTATCTTATCGTTTTCCCATTTTATATCACCCACTTCATATAATGGTACGCCATTTTCATTGAAGCGTTTGATATTACCCACCATATCATATAAACGAACAAATTTTTTATTTGTATCAGGTCTTAATCCCCGTCCTATCATTTGAAGATAAAGTGCTTTGGACATTGTAGGCCTAAGCTGATATATAGTATCTACGCAAGGCTTATCCCAACCAAAATTTATAAGGTTACAGTTTACTATACCCCTTATCTTGCCAGCCTCAAAGTCATCATATATTTGCTCATGTAATTTATATCTCCCCAGTTTCTTTTTTCCCCTGCCATACTCGTAATCCTTAGAAGTTACGCCTACAAAACCTCCCCCACATTTCTTGTTCAGATATTTTGTGATTTCTTTTACTGCCGCTAATGATATTGTAAATATCAGGATATGTTTCTGCTCTGGGTGCTTATTGATTTCCTTAGCAACCTTAACTACAGTACCTTGTTTTTGAATACTATCAAATGCTTCTTTGCCATTAAAATCACCGGAAGCATTAAGGCTTATTTCATCATCATCAAAGTTATAATACTTCGCCTGAACCGGAACTAAATGTCCAGTTTTCGTCAATTCATTGATATTAGGCCCAAAATGTTTTTTGCTATAAACATCGGAAAACTTTAATATTTTTTCTCTTGATCTTAGGCATTCCGGCGTGGCTGTAATCCCAAGAACTTTACAGTTTCTTTTCTTCATTATCTCTTCCTGCATATGTATTGCAATATGCGCTTCATCAAAGATAATAAAATCCGGTTTTATTTTGTTTATATATCTTTTTACAGAGTAATTACAGATGACAATTACTTGATTATTATCATGCTTTTCACCGCAGTTTATGCCTAACCCTTTAAATACTTTTATGGTCTGTGTTATAAGGCTAACACGGGGAACAGAGAACATTATCCTCTTATATTCTTTAATAAGAGATAATATAACATATCCAACCACCAGTGTCTTACCGCCACCCGTAGGAAGCACATACGCAGAATGTTGATTCTTGGAAACCATCTGCAAAATCGACTGTACATCTCTTTTCTGATATGGCCGCAATTTCATTTTATATCACTCCTTTTCCATGCAAAAATTTCAACAAGTTGATACTAACTGCCCCAATAATGAAGCGGTTAGTTTGCCGTTAATTACTTTTTTGGTTTTAAGCTCGCTCCCTTAAAGCTGTTATAAGACCCTGATGGAAGCCGTCTCCGTAACCGTCAGTACTTCCTTTACTAAGGCCAATGTGAAAAATGACAGTCCGCTCAAGGTCATCAAATGAAAGCATGGTTTTCCCATCTGCGCAGAATTGAATCACATCGTCATGAACCATTTGAAAGAAATCCTCTTTGAATTCCTCATCGGAGTTAAACTCTTTCAAATACTTACGAACCATGTCACCAATAAATTTGGTTTCACACTTTGTTAAACCATTTTTCTTTACCATAATAACCCTCCGGTAATTTTTACCCCGCCAAAAGGCAGGGTGTTTAATGTCTGCCAGTAATAGCGAATCCGTCAGTTAAAATTTATCCCATATTCATCTCCCCGCCTTGTTAAGGATTTGCTCGGCCTGTTCCACCATTTCATACACCGCTGCTGATTTAATGCGCTGCATGAAAGCCAACAGTTCTGATTTACGAAAAAATATTTTGCCCAATGGTTTATAAAACGGTAATTTCCGTTTAGAGGTCAGTTTATATAAATATTGCTTGCTGTACCCTAGCAGTATTACCGCCTGATCCACATTCAACATTTCCTCGTCCATTCAAATCCTCCTAAATATTTTTTCAGTGCCTTCACCGGCCCTGTTGGAAACTAATTTTCCTTAACTTCTCTCCCCTATTGTGTTATAGTTATTTCTGGTAGTGCTTCTACGGCAGAACGCCTTAGGCGATCCGTTACCTTTGCATAGACCTGCGTTGTTTGGAGCCGGGAATGACCTAACAATTTACATACGGTAAATAGGTCGGCGCCGTTTTCTAGTGTATTCGTAGCGAATGAGTGCCGGGCAACGTGCCATGACAGGTTCTTGGTGATATTGGTTGCCCTACCCCATTTTTTCAGAAGGAGTATCGTATAGGTACTTGTCCCTACCAATTGGGGGAACACAGGATCATCGGGCTTATGATCTTGGTTGTCGTTGATCAGGGCCCACGCGCTGGCATTCAAGGGGATATAGACGGGATTCCGGGTCTTAACCTGGGTCTTGATTATTTGCAATGGATTTAAGTTGATGTCGGCCCACGTTAGAGATTTGAGGTCACTAATTCTTAGGCCTACGAAACAAGCGAAGATAAACGCTCGTTTTATGGTATCACCCAAAGGCTCCTGTAATGGAAATGGGGTCATGGCCAGTTTTTTGATTTCTTCCATAGTAAGGTATGGTTTGTTCGTCTCCGGGACTTGGATCATCTTTACGTTTTTGGAAGGGTCTTTTGGGATCACGTTATCCCTTGTCGCCCTATGCAGTGCCATTCTGATCGCTTGCTCGTAGCAAGAAGCGGTTGAGACAGAGAGGCCGCAATCGTGGAGCAGAAAGTTTTGAAAGTCGCGGAGCCAAGATTCATTTACCTTGCCGATAGGAACGGTCGCACCGCCGGGGAATTTTTCAAGGCACGGTAGGACCGTACGAACCCTATCAGTATGTGTTCGGCCTTTCCCCATATCTTGAAGAAATTTATATAAGGTCATTTTTGAGGTGAGTTGATCTGCAAATCCCCAATCACCACGCACAAGCTGGAGTTCACGCTCCGCACGGCAAATCTCGGCCAAGTGCCATGCGTTCTTGTCAAGCAGCTTGTCACCACTAAGGGTAATGCCAAGTGAGATGTAGAACCGGGCCCCTTGGTGGTACACATCCAGATAAAGTCGCTTCTTTTTTTCTCGTATCTTTACGCTCATTTCCCATCTCTTTTCTTAGGATGGTTTTATTATTGCAGACGAGATATGTTATTCAAATGATTTAGGAATTTGGTATATTACACAGGTAAACACCAAAATATATTAAAAATATGGTGATATTTCATCTTTAAAATCTTTTTTAATTAAAATATATACGCTATATAT
>BOBW01000131.1 GCA_026002595.1 Spirochaetia bacterium
TGCTGCGCTTTGTCACCGAGGAAATCTACGGCAAACTCCCCAATATTGAAGGGGAACTCCTCATCACCGCCCCCTATCCTGAATACAATGAAAAGCGGGCCAATCCCAAAGGGGAAGCTGAATTCGCCTTTTTGCAGGAACTGGTCCGGGGCGTACGGACCCTTCGGAGCGAGTGTACCATCACCCCGGACCGGAAACTCCGGGTTCTGGTCCGGCCCGATGAGGGACAGGCCGGGATATTGGAAGCCAACGCTGAACTGGTAAAACTCCTTGCGGGCATCGGGGAACTTGAACTTGCCGTCCCTCAAAATGCGGACGGGCAGGGGAGCGGGGCTGCCGAAGGGCGGCCCGAGGGCTCCATTGCCGTGGTGGGCGCCGGGTTTGAGGCCTTTGTGTTTATCGCGGAAGCGGCGGACTTGGCTTCCTTAAAGCAGAAATTCACCAAAGATATTGACAGGGACCGTAAATTTATCGAGGGCCTTAAATCAAAGTTGGAGAATGAAAAATTCATTCAAAATGCCCCGCCTGAACTGGTGCAGGGGGAGAAGGAAAAACTTGCGGAAGCCCTGAAAAGGACGGAGAAGCTTGAGTCCTATATCAGGGATCTGGGGCAGCCATGACCACCGAGGAGATGCTCCGGCTCAAGGGAACCCACCTTGCCCCGTACATGCAGCTTGCCACCGCCCTGATTGGGAAAGTCCGGGAGGGCGGGGGGAACATGTTCCGGCACCAGATCGACACCATGGCGACCCTCATCGATTACGGTTACATCGATTCGGTGCTCCTCAAGGCGTCCATAGTTCATGATGTTATCGAGGACATCCCCGATTTCAACCACAACCTGCTCCTCTCCATCGACTTTGAAAGCCACGCGGTCTACGATCTGGTCCTTGAGGTAACCCGTTTTTCCTGGGAAACCAAGGCTGAATTCCTTACCCGCATCCTGGAAACCGGCTCCCAAAACGCCAGGGTGCTCAAAGTGGCGGACCGGATATCCAATATGATCTCATTGGGCTTTGTGGTGAACACCGAATTTATCAGCCGCTATACCGAAGAAACGGTCCGCTACATCTTCCCCATCGCGGAAAGCGTGGACAAGGCCATGTTCGCGGAACTGCAATCCCTGGTGGAATCCCGCAGAATGTACGTCTCGGCCCTGTCCTGACCCTATTTATTTTTCGTTGTAACTCTTCCCGGACTGGAAAACGATACCGGTTCCCTTTTTTACCTTGGAAGTTGCCCGGCGTTTGTTCAGTTCCGTAAGGAAGAGGTCCTCGTCAAAGGGGAGTTTAACCGTAGTTTCCAGCCAGCTTGAAAGGTGCATGGCGTTTGAAAGGGTAAGGCCGTTGATCCCCTCCTGCCCGTCGGCGATGAGGGGCGTCCCGTGGACGATCTTTCCCGCAAAGGCCTTGAGGACCCCCACGTGCTGTTCGTTGCTGCCGTCGGTTTCGATTTTTTCCACCGTGTATTTGGGGCTTTCGAAGCCGCCTGTTGCGGTTTTGTTGAATTCCCGCTCGTTTTTTTCCAGCTTGTAGAGGGTCAGGTTGGTGTTCTCGTCGTTGACCAGTTTTCCCCATTCCAGGGTGATTTCGAAGCGGTTTGTTCCGGGGGCATCGGCGGTAGAGGTGATAAAGGTGCCGGTAGCGCCGTTGGGGTATTCCAGGTATGCGGTCACATCATCTTCAACCTCGATGTCGTGCCATTTACCGTTGTGGCAGAAGGCCCGCACCGCGCTGGGCATGCCGCAGATCCACTGGAAAAGGTCCAGCTGGTGGGGGCACTGGTTGAGGAGCACGCCCCCCCCTTCGCCGTCCCAGGTGGCCCGCCAGTCCCCGGAATCGTAGTAAACCTGGGGGCGGTACCAGTTGGTGATGATCCAGCTGGTCCGCTTGATGGCCCCAAGGCTGCCGCCCTGGATTAGTTCCCGCATCTTCCTGAAGTAGCTGTTTGTCCGCTGGTTAAACATCATGGCGAAGACCAGACCTGAGTCGGCGGCCGCCTTGTTCATCTCCCGGACCTGCCTGGTATAGACCCCGGCGGGTTTTTCGCAGAGCACATGGAGCCCCGCCTTAAATGCCTCGATTGCCAGGGGCGGATGCTGGTAATGGGGCACCGCGATAAGCACCGCGTTGGCCTTTCCGCTCTTGATAAGTTCGCTGCCGTCCTCAAAAATGGGGAATCCCGCGGGTAAAATCCCCCTGGCCCATTCCCTCCGGGCAGGAAGGCGATCCGCCACTGCCGCAAGTTCCATATCCGGTATGATACCGTCGAGCACGTTTTTTATATGGGTGGTCCCCATATTCCCCATACCGATAATCCCAAGCCTTACCTTGTCCATGGATACACCCCTAATTGTAAGAATATGATGTCATTATGGAGCGTTTGAGGGGAAGGGTCAACAGGAACCTGCTCCCCTTCCTTGGTAATTAAAAAAAGCTAAAGTTTTAGGCGGAATTTGCCGAAGAGTATACCGGTAGTGATCTTGTCAAGGAGGATTAAGATGACTCTACAGCCTTATTTCTTGCTGGTCCCTGTTATTGATATTATCGGTCAAACTGAAGAGCTCCTTGACGCCTATCTATGCAGCTACTATAATTTGGTTCAGGATCATTTGAGGGAAGGGCATCTGATCGGAACGGAAAGGTCAGGCTTTAAGTTCCTGTAAGGGGACTAAACATATCTATACAAGGAGTTTCCGATGAAAAAGAATGTTGTTTTATGGCTGCTTCCCCTGGCCGTTGTATTGCTTATGGGTTTTCCATTTGACCTTTCTGCGCTGACAGACAAGGAACAGACCCAGCTGCAAAAGCTGGAGGCAAAGGCAAGACCCACAAAAAATGAACAGAAGCAGTTGGAGCAGCTGAGGGAGAAGGCCCGGCTTGAGAGCCTTGAGTCGCCTACGACGCTGAACAGGGATCTCGACAAGTTTAATTCCCAACTCACGTCCCCTGAGGTCGGGTCCGGTACTTCCGTCTCACCCCTGTCAGCGGGCAGTACTTCGGCAAGGCCGGAAAGTTCCTCCGGACAAGTACCGGCTTGGGTAGAGGATCTGAATATCCTGAAAGATGAGTTCAACAAGGATGACGAGTATTATATCGGTATAGGAAGCGCAAAAGACGAAGCAAACCCCCTTCAGGCGATTCGATCGGCTGAAGCCCTTGCCCGTCAGGATATCGCATTTCAGCAAACATCTCAGGTCAAGGCCAGGATCATCGATACTTACTACAGTAAACATGAAGAGCTGAGCGAAGACCAAATTGTGGGGAGCCAGTCGATCAACATGGAATTGTTCCCGGTAACAGTGGTGAAGCGGGAGAAAGTGGGTGATTTCTGGTGGGTTGCGGTTACCGCCTCAAAGAAATCGGCGGAGAAGGCAATCACGGAGCAGAACTCCAGGGTTGAAAGCGCCGATGGTGAAAGCGCCATAGAAAGAGCGGTCAGAATGATGGAAGAAAGCTTGAAGAACTGGTAGAACCGGAGAGGCAAAAAATGAAAAGAATTTTTACGGCGGCAGTCCTGGTAATGCTGCTCTGCACAGCCTGTGTGACAAGCAGAGCCAGGGGAGACGCCACTTTGCTGCTGGAGCGCGGCATTTCTTTTGCCGGCAACCAGGATTATGATACGGCAATAGCGGACTTCACCGAAGCCATTAAGCATGACCGCAGATTTGCCGCCGCTTTTACCCAGCGCGGTCTT
>BOBW01000132.1 GCA_026002595.1 Spirochaetia bacterium
GCAGGAAAGTGCGGAAATAGCGGTTTATGAGGATATTGCCGCCATGCTGGATGAACAGATGGATTTTAATGACCGGGAAACATTTTCCCTTTTTATATACCGGCTAAGCAGGCTTGGAGACATTGCGGTGTTTCGCAATGATTTTCTCGTGCTTCATTCCACTATTCCCGATTTTACCGCAGGCGATTCCGTGCCATCCGAAAAAATATTCTCGCTTCTTCTGGAGGGAGATCCGCAATATGCCTACAGTTTTGAAGCCCCCGGCTGGCTGAACAATCACGGCTATATCCTTATCAGAAGGGGCGGGGAATTGCCCCAAGTCTTTCCGCTAGGGCCTTTGTTTCTTCCGCTAATTATAGTGTCCTCTCTTTTCCTGATGTTGATCATCTTTGCGATTGCCATGTCCCTGTTTATCGCCCGTTCAATCACCAAATCGGTGCTGATCCTTGAGAACGCCACACGGCGTATAGCGGAAGGCGAATTGGACCTTGCGGTAGAGATTAAGGGGAACAATGAGATAACGTCCCTTACCAATTCACTCAACCGGATGAGAAACGCATTGAAGGAAGAAGAACTGCGGCGTTCACGCTTTATCATGGGAGTTACCCACGACCTCAAAACACCTTTGGCTTTAATCAAGGCGTACACCGAGGCAATAGAGGACGGCATCACCGAAGACCCCGCTACCCATACCAGCGCAACGGAAATTATTTCCGCAAAGGCGGATCAGCTTGAGAGTATGATAAACGATCTATTGGAATTTGTACGCATGGACACAGGGGAATGGCGGGGCAAATTACAGAAAGTAACCATTGCTGCTTTTCTGCGGAATACTGTAAAGGCGTTTTCCGCTGACGCCGAACTACTCCGTCATGAATTCAATCATGAAATCGCGCTTCCTGAAAATCTCTGTATCCCTATGGACGAAAGCCTTGCCCTTCGTGCGCTGGAAAATCTGGTGAACAACGCCATCCGGTATACGCCTGACGGCTCGGTCATCAGTCTTAAGGCCGGTATTGTTGGAAAGACTATGCTAACCTTAAAAGAAGAATCGAATATACACCGAAGGTTTATGCAAATAACGGTAAGCGATAACGGTCCGGGCATCGACAAAGCCGATCTGCCCCATATTTTTGAACTGTTTTACCGGGGAACTTCTTCCCGCCGGGAACAGGGCATGGGCCTGGGGCTTGCGGTGGTAAAATGGGTTGTTGATTCCCACAACTGGACAATAGAGGCGCATTCGGAGCGGGAAGGAAAAACCGGAACTTGTTTCTGCATTACCGTTCCGTTGGAGGCATGAACACGCCATCCGGGGAATTTATAGAATATTTATAATTCATTTATTGTTTGTTTATTAAGGCATTGTTATATTAAATTATACAAGCCGTGTGGCTTGTAATCATAGTATCGGGTAAATGTTTATATCCTCAAAGGAGAGCAAAACAGTATGGAAATTACCATGGACGCGGCTATGAAAACGATACAAAAAGACGACGATGCGTTTTTTGAACTGCTAAAACCGATAATTGAGGGACCAAAAAAACATATGTCCTATTACAGTTCCGCCCTGAATGTGGTTGAAACAAAATTGAAGGTTCTCAATGATGAATTTTCGTTTGTCCATGAACGAAACCCCATTGACACTATTGAGAAACGGGTAAAGGACGCTGACAGTCTGCGAAAAAAACTGCGCCGTATGGGATTGGAGCCTCCCGGCAATACACAGACAGACCCGCGTCAAATAGAAAAATTTATTGAAGAACATATTCACGACATTGCCGGTATCCGTGTTATATGTCCGTTTATTGACGATGTATATATGCTTGCTGACTGCCTCACAAGACAAGACGATATTAAACTTTTGGAAAGGAAAGATTATATCGCAAGGCCGAAAGAAAGTGGCTACCGCAGTCTGCATTTAATCATTGAAACGCCGATATTTCTGCAAAACGAAAAAAGATATGTAAAAGTAGAAATACAGTTGCGGACTATCGCAATGGATTTTTGGGCGAATCTGGAGCATAGGCTTCAGTATAAAAAAAATATAGACCTCGAAACCGCAAAAAGAATATCGGCTGAATTGTTCGAATGCGCTGAAACCAGCGCAAGACTTGACTTAAAAATGCAAAGCATTCGGGATGGTATTGACCACAACTCGTTTGAAACAGAAAGGGAGAAAACAGCATGAAATATACAGGCACTCAACTTATGGAAACCGCCCCTGTATCGAAGGCGATTATCAGCCTTGCCTTACCGATGATGGCGGCAATGCTCGCCCAGGCGGTTTACAACATGACCGATATGTTCTTTATCGGCAAGACCGGGGACCCAAACATGGTGGCGGCGGTTTCTTTGGCGTTCCCCTTGTTTATGCTTTCGCAAGCATTAGGCAACGTATTTGCCACCGGCGGATCAAGTTACATTTCCCGAATGCTCGGATCGAAAAGGAACGATGAGGCCCGTATAACATCATCAGTGTCATTTTACTCTGCCTTTGGTATCGGGATTCTATTAACCGCTGCCCTCTTGATTTTCAAAACACCGGTGCTGCATCTTATCGGCGCAAGTGAAGGAACCTTCGCTTATACCAGCGATTATTTTTCGGTGGTAGTGCTTTTTATTCCGGTTGCGGCGGCGGGAGCGGTGTTGAGCGGGCAAATGCGCAGCGAGGGTGCAACTGATAAAGCGATGATGCTTCAACTTATCGGTATTGTGCTTAACATCATTCTTGATCCTGTTTTTATCTTGTGGTATAACATGGGAACGGCTGGAGCGGCATGGGCAACCGTTGCGGGACAAACCGCGTCATTTGTCTACGGGGTTTGCTACTTCCTCTCAAAAAAAACAATTCTGTCTATAAAACCTGTTGATTACAGGCCAAATAACACGATGCTGTTTCAAGTGTTATCTATCGGCATACCAGCGGGATTAAGCAATGTTATTATGAGCGTTTCCAACATACTGGGAAACCGTATTGCAGCAAGTTACGGTGATTTTGTCGTTGCGGGTATCGGTGTTCAGATGCGGATTGCCAGTTTGTATTTCATGCTGGTCTTCGCGCTTGTTCAGGGCTTTCAGCCTTTTGCCGGATTTAATTACGGCGCAAAAAATTATGACCGTCTCCGCCATGGATTCAAACTGACAATAATATACGCGACTATGCTTTGTATTGCGGGAAGCATTATTCTCCGTCTATTTGGTGATATGTTTATCAGGTTTTTTATCAATGACATAAAAACCATTGAAGCCGGAACAGCGATAATGCATACGTTTGTCTGGGGGCTGCCATTTATCGGATCGCAGATAACGCTAATGGTCTCGTTTCAGTCTTTTGGCAAATCGATTCAGGCAATGGTCATTTCTATGGGACGGCAACTTATGTTTTATGTTCCATTGCTTTACCTGCTAAATCATACCTTTGGTTTTAATGGTTTTATCTGGGCGCAGCCCGCCGCCGATATTCTGACAACGGGAATAGCGGTTTTATTAAGCCGCCCATTGTTCAAAATAATGCGGGGGGAGTGAATACAAACGGCAGATGGTGCATAATAGAAAAAATTTAGTAACCATTCAGCCATAAACCACTTCACAAAGATCAAGCGCATAGGGTATACTAAAACGAGGGAAGGGAAAGGGGAATTAACAAGCAAAAGATAGACATACAAGAACTCATAGAAAATGCTCGAAAA
>BOBW01000133.1 GCA_026002595.1 Spirochaetia bacterium
CTACGAAAAACCCCAGTCGGCGCAGTAGCGCCTTTGTGGGGTTTTTCTCCGGCACATTTTTGTGCCCCTGGAAACCTACGGTTTCCTTATTCGGGGCACAAAAACGTCGTATAGCTTTCACGTTATGCGCAATTTTGCCCTAGACGTTTTTGGAAAATTATGTATAATGTTATTAAAGGAGATTGGTTATTATGGAATATGATAATATGTTTTGGGAATATCTGGAAAAATTACTAAAGGAAAATGAAATAGTAATTGATAGACCTAAAGGCTCAAGTCACCCTAAATTTTGTGATAAAATATATCCAACTGATTATGGGTATATTAAGAACACAAAGTCAATGGATGGTGCAGGAATAGATGTTTTTATTGGAACAGAAATCAATAAAAAGATAGATGCAATTTTGTGTAATATAGATTTATATAGGAATGATTCTGAAATAAAAATATTAATTGGATGTACTGAAGACGAAAAGAATGGAATTTATAATTTTATGAATAATTGGGAAACAATGAAAGCAATTATGATAAGGAGGGGTAATTAAATTGTTAATACGTTATGCGGAAATTACTGATTTTGGTTGGCTAATAGAACATGATAAACATATTTCTAATGAAATATTAAAAGTAAAAATTAAAAATAAAGAAATATATATTATTCAAGAAGAAAATAAAATTATTGGCTGGCTCAGATACAGCCTATTTTGGGATAATATTCCATTTATGAATTTATTATTTGTACTCGAAGAATATCAAAATAAAGGTTATGGAAAAAAATTAGTAAAATATTGGGAAGAAAAAATGAAACGGAATGGATATAATAATGTATTAACATCGACACAATCAAATGAAAATGCACAACATTTTTATAGGAAAATAGGATATATAGAAATTGGTGGATTAAAATATTTAGATGATCCGTATGAAATAATATTTTATAAAAACATTAAATAAATAAAAATGGGGTACGGACAAAACTGCGCATAACATACGCTATACGCTGCACCGCAGTAGCGGCTTGGCCTACGAAAAAACGCAGTCGGCCTTTGGCCTTTGTGCGTTTTTTCTCCGGCACATTTTTGCGGTTGCTGGAAACCTTCGGTTTCCTTTATCGCAACCGCAAAAACGTCGTATAGCTTTCACGTTATGCGAAATACGCCCTAAACGTTTTCTGGAAAAAATCAAAAAAATGTTGACATTAATAAAATAGTAAGATAAAGTAATAATGTTTCAAGATATTTTGGAGGTAATATGTTATTTTGTAATGATATTTCAAAAATAAAACGAGCCTTATTATATTCTGTAAAATATATATCCATCATAATTGCCATTTCATTTATAACGTCTTTTATACCAATATATTATTTAATGAAATATTCAGGGATAGAAAACATCGGATTTTTTATAGCCGTAACAATTTTAATGGAAATTATAATATGTCTCATTATGTTATTCATAAGAAGTTTAAATTTCAATAAAGAATATAAAGGATTTGAAATAGAAATTCAGGAAAATTGTATATACGAAAAAAGTAATAATATTGAAATACTTTTTAATCAAATATCGGACGTAATAAAAGATAAAGATGGAAATATATTTATATATAATAATGAAAAGATAATAGCTGTCTCTAAATATTTAAGTAATATAATTGAATTTGAAAATATTATATCAAAGATTCATGTAATAAAAGAAAAACAAATTAATTTCTTTTTGTATATTATTGCTTGGTTACCATTTATGTTTCTTGTGGGAACATTTATATTTAGATATACAAAAAATGTAGAATTATGTTTATTTACAGGAATTTGTTATATAGTAACGGCAATACATTCACTAATTGGTAAAGTTAAGGAAATCAAAAATACCAAGGGAATAATTTGGATAATGCTTTTTGGAATAATATCTGATGTAATATTTATTGTTATTACAGCATTAAGTGTATTTAGTATTATAATTATATATATTTTGGGCAATAGCTAAATGGTGTACGGGCGTACTTCGCATAACATACGCTATACGCTGCGCCGCAGTAGCGGCTTGGCCTACGAAAAAACGCAGTCGGGCTTCGCCCTTTGTGCGTTTTTTCTCCGGCACATTTTTGCAGTTGCTGGAAACCTGCGGTTTCCTTTATCGCAACTGCAAAAACGTCGTATAGCTTTCACGTTATGCGAAATGCCCCCTTGACGTTATTGTAATGCTGTGGTAAATTTTATTATATGGAGGAAGAAAAATGAAGAAAACAGTGTTTGCTTTAATGCTTTTAATGATTGTATCGGGTGCGTTATTTGCACAAACCCCAAGTAACTTTTTTAGTGCAGGGATTGGGTTTGTTGACCATAATTTTTTGGCATCAACCAAAATGGAAACCTCAACCGGTTCAGTAACACAAGAGTGGAAAGAAAACCACGCTACTAACGGAATAGGGGTATTTGGCTTTTTTGATGCAAAATATGCGGAACTTGATTTGGGTGTGCTTTTTTACGACGATTTTCCAATAGATTATGGATATTCAGGAGAATCAACCAATTTAACCATTGGTCTCATAGGGAAATATCCATTTGATTTAGGAACCAAAGGTAAACTGTTCCCTCTTTTCGGAATTTCATATAGCATATGTCTTGATGCAAGATTTGCAACATTTGATAGTACTACCCAAAAAATGGTAACAAAATCAAATTCAGATCATAAGTCTGAGTGGGATGTTGGAAAATCAGATGAAGATAAATGGCCTGAACTTTCTGACTATAATCAATTTGGTTTCAAGCTTGGTTTTGGAGTTGATTATGAGATAATATCAAAATTATATATTAGAGGCGCGGCTGTTTATAATTTCGGGCTTCCAAGTAACGCACAAATTTGGAACAACGAGCGATATGAAAAAATAAACAAAAACGGGGGGGCAAATTCTGTAACGAGAAATACATTTAGTCATGGTGCAGAAGTAAAATTAGCAGTTGGTTATAAATTTTAATCAATAGCTGAATTAAAGGCGGGGGCACTTCGCATAACATACGCTATACGCTGCGCCGCAGTAGCGGCTTGGCCTACGAAAAAACGCAGTCGGCCTTTGGCCTTTATGCGTTTTTTCTCCGGCACATTTTTGCGGTTGCTGGAAACCTGCGGTTTCCTTTATCGCAACCGCAAAAACGTCGTATAGCTTTCACGTTATGTGCAATACGCCCTAAGCTTTTTTACATATATTAAAAACTATTGACAAAAGTATTTTTATAATATATTATAGAAGCATGAAGTTTTTGGAAATGAAAAACAAACGTTTTTTAGGTGAATTATTGGCAATTATGCTAGTATTTGGCCTAGTACTTGCAGGTTGTGATACCGGAACGGGTGGCGGCGGCACCGCATCTCCCTTTGAAGGAACATGGAATGACAATGACAGTGCCTTCCAGATTATTTTTACCGGGAGTAATTGGGTGGAAAAGTATTATGGGGTAACTCACTTAAAAGGGATATTTACCTATACCTCTACGCACTATCACAAAATTGGCACCCATGCCTACGATACGAGTACTAGTAGTCTGTAAAGACTAAAGTTTCGGATAAAGGTGTTGAAGTTTAATACGGGCCTCCTTAGTGGTAAATTGCCACCGTATGTTATGTTTCTGCTTATTCCGTATCGCCGCCCATGCTTTGATTT
>BOBW01000134.1 GCA_026002595.1 Spirochaetia bacterium
CGGGGTAGTGATGGCGGGGTTGGACTTCTGAACAGAAGCAGGCTCATCCACCGTCTCGGCAGGGGTAGCGCATCCGGTAGTAAGAGCTCCGGCCAGAATCAAAAGCAAAAAAGAACCGATCAATTTACGCATGATCATAAGAATAATACTATTTGCCGGTAATTGTACATCCGTTTGGCCTGCTATAAACTGAATTTTATGAGGATCGGTGTTTCCCTTACGGGAAATTTTTTCTATAACCTGGGCTTTTTTGTCCGGACCCTTAGGGGGGTCAATTCCTCTATCATCCGGGGCCAAGCAACGCGGCAAATTCTTACCAGGCAGATCCTGTTTACCTTTGTGCAGGCCCTGGGCATATCATCCCTGCTGGCATTGGGCATCGGCGCGGCGGTAAACGCCATCGGCATTCCCTTTTTGTCAGGTCTTTCCCGGGAACAGCTAATCTATACCCTGCTGATCATGATTATTACCCGCGAACTGGGCCCCCTTTTAGCGGCCTTTATCACCATTGCCCGTTCCGCCACGGCGATTGCCACCGAGATGGCCGGCATGGTGATCTCCCACGAAGTGGAGGCCTACATTTCCATCGGCATTGACCCGATCGAACATTTGGCGGCGCCCCGCTTTTTGGGGGTGACCATCTCCATGTTCCTGCTGAATATCTATTTTTCCATCTTCGGCCTGGCGGGCTCCTTTGCGGTGGCCCAGCTTTTTACCCCCCTTCCCCCGGATGTCTACTTCGGCAATCTTTTGCAGGCCTTGACGATCCGGGACCTGGTAATCTCCATGGTAAAGAGCATCAGCTTTGGGATGATCATCTCCATGGTCGCCATTTTACGGGGCTTTTCGGTGGAGCGTTCCAGCACGGAAATTCCCGTGGCGGGCCTGCAGGCGGTGAGTTTTGCCTTTGGGGGCTGCATTATCGCGGATATCCTCCTTTCCGCCCTGTACTATAGCGTGCTATCATAAGGTGTATGCCGGATATTTTGGAACTAAAAAAGGTGAGCTTTTCCGCACAGAACCGATCAATAGTAAAAGATTTTTCCATCCGGTATGAGGAAGGAAAAGCCACCGCCCTGGCGGGGCCCGCCGGGGGCGGCAAGAGCACGGTGCTCAAGCTTTCCGCAGGTCTCCTGGTCCCCGGCCGGGGGGAAGTATACTTCCGGGGAAAGGGCATTACCCGCATGAGCCAAAGGGAAAACCTGCAATTCCGATCGGAAACGGCCTTTGTCTTTCAGGATTCAGCCCTTTGGGCGAACCAGACCCTCTTCCAAATTCTGGCTCTTCCCCTGCAGGTCCATTTTCCCAAGATGCCGGAGGCGGAGCGGAAAGGGCGTATTGAAGAAGTACTGAAAGAGGTGGGCTATAAAAAGGAAACGGCTGTCCGGCCCAGCATGCTTTCCGCAGGGGAGCAGAAGCTTATCGCCTTTGCACGGGCCCTTGTCTGCCGGCCCCAACTGCTTTTTCTGGACGAATGGACCGAATCCCTGGACAACAGCGCCGCGGGCCGGCTGGTAAATCTGGTAAAACTCAGGCAGGCGGCAGGGGGCACGGTTATCTTTGTGAGCCACAATCTGGAAATTATCCGGGACCTGGCGGATCAGGTGCTGATGATCCAGGACGGGAAGCTGCTTGTCAGTCTGACCCGTGAACAGCTTGATACCGACGCATCCCTGGCGCAGTACCTGGAAAAGGGAATAGCCTCGTGAAATTTACCATCCGCGCGGAGGACAAGATCGTAGGGGCCCTTATCATCCTTGCCCTGGGGGCATTGGTTTTTGTGATCTTCATGCTCGGATCAAACCAGCGCTGGTTCTCCCGTGACTATGAATTTGTCAGCTACTTTGATTCCGCCTCAGGTCTGAGCAAAAACATGGCCTTACAGTACAAGGGCTTTACCATAGGCCGCCTGAAATCCTTTGACCTTACCAGGGACGACCGGGTGGAAGTAAAGTTCATCGTTTTTGATACCTATATAACACGGGTCAGAAGGGGCTCCCTGGTTGATCTTGAGGTGAGCCCCATCAATCTGGGAAACCATTTCCTCTTTTACCCCGGCCTGGGCCTGGAGCCCCTTGCGGAGGGGGCGCTGATCCCCAGCGTCAATTCCCCGGAGGGACAATTTGAGCTCCAGAACGGGCTGGGCTTTATTCCCAAACACGACGACAGCATCAGTCTGATCCTAAGCCGGGTCAACACCCTGCTTGAAAATATGAACACCGTGCTCATTGAAGTGGAAGGGGCCTTTACCGGCACCGATGCCACGAGTCTGGGCCGGACCATGGGTAATGTGGAACAGGCGGCCAGGGATATCCCCGCGGATTTCACCCGGACCGCAGATACCATCGCCGAAACTCTGGACACGATCCTGGGGGATCTCAGGCCCACCCTCGCCAACCTTGAAAAACTTTCGGCTGACCTTGCCAATCCCGAGGGCACGGTCGCCGCAATCCTCAATGCAGACGGAGAAGTCTATACCAACTTGGTTTCGGCCCTGAGCGCGGTGTCAGGCACCATGCGGAATTTGGAGAAGACCACCGCCTTCCTCCCCGCCCAGATGCCCCAGGTGGCGGCGATGATCACCGAGGTGCGTATTGTCCTTGATTCCATCGACAAGGTATTGATCTCCCTGACCAATAATCCCCTTTTAAAGAACGGCGTCCCCGGCCGGGTGGAAACCCAGCCGACAGGCACCAGTTTACGGGACATTAACTTCTGATGAAAAAAAATATTTTTTACGCAGTAATACTATTTATTTTGTGCTGCCTCGCGGCCTGTTCTTCCGCGCCGAAACGGCCCCCCGAGGTCTTTCTCCAGCGGACCGCGGGTGAGCGGCAATTGGAACTTGCCAACCGGGAAGCGGACCGGGGTAATTTCGAAATGGCCCTGGAACTTTTGGAGGAAGCCCGCAGGATCGCGGTAAGCATCGACGATCCTTCCCTGCGGATCCGCACCGGCCTTTCACGGGGGAATATTCTCTTCTCCCTGGGACGCCGGGATGAAGCCGCGGCCGCCTGGGATGCGTCCCTTGCGGAAGCGGAAACCCTGAAGACACAGGAACTCGCGGCGATCTGCCGGATATACCGTGCGCGGGGCCGGCTCCTGGGCGAGAGCGGTACTGCCGATGAAGTAAAGGCCGAACTGAACCGGGAACTGGGTTTTATTAAGACAGACCGGCTTTCGCTGGCCCTGGGCTGGACGGTGATGGGGCTTGCGGAAAAGGAAAGCCGCCGCTTTACCGAGGCGGAGGCCGCGGTAAAGAAAGCGCTGGCAATCCACGAAAAAGACAATTACCTGGAACAGGCCGCCTACGATTGGTACCTTATCGCCTCGATCCGCTCGGTGGTCGGCAAGTACGACAGCGCCCGTGAAGCCCTGGAACAGGCCATAGCCCTGGACCGCCGTGCGGAAAATTCCTGGGGACTTGCCACGGACTGGCGGGCATTGGCGGAAGTGTACCGCAAGGCGGGCAAAACCGCCGAAGCAGAAGCCGCCGCAAAACACTCGGCGGAAATTTTTAAATCACTGGGAATTGAAAATTACTGATTATACCAGAAGAATAATGAACCACGGACCACACGGACCCTCACGGACTTTTGCTTTGATTTCTTGCCTTTTTGTCCGTGTCGTCTGTGTGGTGCTGCCC
>BOBW01000135.1 GCA_026002595.1 Spirochaetia bacterium
AATTTGCCATTTATTCCGATTACCCCATGCCCGCCGAGCGCCTTCAGGCGCTCGGCCTCAACCTGGACACAAACCTGCTGTTCGGCCCGGAAAATTTCGGCGCACAGAAACCGGCAGTTCGGCCTTTCCTGGCTATGGCGGAGGCCATGGGGATTCCCCCTAAGGAAATTTTGGTCCTCGGGGATCGGGATGACACCGACGGGGCGGGAGCTCTCGCCGCGGGCATGGGCTTTGTCTTGATCAACACCGATAAGGACTGGGAAGATTTTTGCTCAGCGCTGCGCGCAGCCCTGCGGAAACACCCGGTAAGATAGAATTCTTTAGGATTTAAACCACGGACCACACTGACCCTCACAGACAGATTAACGGACGATCCTTATGATTTTCGCCTTGGAAACGCATAAAAATTTATCAGAAAACCCAATTTAAGCCCGGTTGCCACCAAATAATTCATAGCTTTCTGTATCCATACTCTGTTTCCGTCTTTGTCCGTGTGGTCCGTGTGGTGCCGCCAGTAGGCGGCTTGTGGTTAAATTTAGAAGGCTAAAATGAGAATTGCTGTTTCGATTGTGATACCCATTTTCCGGGAATGGTGATATAATAGATTATCTCGAACTGTTTTGGAGGAAATGATGAAGAAGTTCACATGGGCTTTATTGGTACTGATCGCGGCCGGAGGGACTCTGTTTGCCGCCGGTAACTCGCAATCATCCGGGAAAGCGTCCGCGTCCCAGGCGGCCTTACAGCCGGGGGACCCTTTGGGGGCATACCCTGAACCGGTTATCGTGGAAGTCGGAGTCGAGTCCAACACCCGCATCAAGTATCCGGCGGGCGACGGGCCTGACAACCAGCAGTACATCAGGTACATCAAAGAAAAGCTCAACATTGATGTCAAAATCGCGTGGGCAGCCGCCGATTATGTTCAGCGGCTGAATTTGGCTATCGCGTCCAACAATATTCCCGACGCCTTTAGGGTATACCCCGCCCAACTCAAAGAATTGGCGGATTTGGACTTGATTCAACCCATGGACGATGCCATTAAGAACTATGCTTCTCCGGAGATAAAGGCTGGTTACGCTCTTACCAACGGTATAGCTGAATCGGATGTTACCTTTAACGGCCGCATGATGGCTGTTCCCAATGTCGCCGCACAGGCCGACGGTTTTGATTTGGTCTGGATTCGCAAGGATTGGATTGAACAATACGGTTTGGCCGAACCGAAAGTGCTGGAGGATGTAAAATCCATCGCCCGGGCTTTTGTCAGAAACGGAAAAATCGGCATCGTCGGCCCTTCGCAGAACGGTGCGATTTACGCGGCCGGTAACAATGGCATCCGCGGCTTTGATGCCCTGTTCAACTCCTACGAGGCTTATCCCGGTTACTGGCTTAATCAGAACGGCAAAGCGGTGTACGGATCTACGACAGGTGAAACCAGGGCCGCCCTTCAGGATCTGGCCGCATTGTATAAAGAAGGTCTTATCGACAGGGAAATGGGGCTTAGAAAGGATTCTGCCGAGCTGGTTATTTCCGGTCAGGCGGGTATCTTCTTTGGTACCTGGTGGATGGGCTACGCCCCGCTTGGCGATGCCATAAGGAACGACCCCAAAGCCAACTGGCAGGCATATTTTCTCCCCTCGATCAAAACCGGCAAATATAACAACACCATGGGGCCTGTTACAAATTATTATACGGTTGTCAAAAAAGGCTACGCCCACCCTGAGGCGATTGTCAAAATGGTCAACCTGCATCGCGGGGTCGAAAGCACCATGGATACCACGGTACTGCCGATTTCAGAATTTCCGCTCCGTACCGTGGTTACCTCTCTGGATGAATGTGAACGCTCCTTTACCGCCATAAGGGATTATCTTTCGGGCAGAAAAACCATTAATGATTTTTCCGGTGATTTTGGCATCTATAAGGGTCTGGAGAGCGACCTTATGACCATAAAGGATACGAAACTTGCGCCATACGACAAGATGGATATCCAGTATTGGAATACCGATGCCGGTGCGCCCTTAAATGCCTGGAGGCGGGCTTATTCAATTATGGTTGGCGTCGGCCCTGTGGTGGATACGCCTTTTACCCCCATTTACAGCATTACCTACGGCCAAACACCGACCATGGAACGCCGCTGGGCAAACCTGAAAAAGCTTGAGGATGAGACCTTCCTTAAAATTATCATGGGAGTGGAACCCATCACGGCATTTGACTCCTTTGTGGAGCAGTGGAAACGCGAAGGGGGCACCCAGATATTGACCGAAGTAAGCGCGCTGATCAAATAGCGGAACCGTGATGCCCCGCCCCCAGATTCGGGGCGGGGAACTGCTTTGTCTTTATCTGTGGGGGACTGCCTTATGCTTATGAAAAAATTTCTCAAAGCTTATTATTTTATGATGCTGCCGGGGTTCATCTGGCTTTTTCTTTTTACCATACTCCCCATGCGCGGTATACTTATGGCCTTTGAGAATTTCAGTCCGGTGCGGGGGATTTTCAGATCGCCGTGGATCGGTCTGGAAAACTTCGCCTATATGTTCTCCATGGGCGATGTCGCCCAGGTTTTTATCAATACCGTCAGTATCGCGGTGGGCAAGATGACAGGAAATCTGATCGTCCCGCTTGTTTTCGCACTTCTTCTGAACGAACTTAAACTTATCCGCCTTAAACGGCCCATTCAGACTATCGTATATCTGCCGCACTTTCTCTCATGGGTGATACTTGCCGGAATACTGCTGGATTTATTCGGCACCAACGGGCCGGTAAATCAGATCCGCGTGTCTCTTGGCAAAGAATCAATATTGTTCTTCGCAAAGCCGGAACTCTTTCCGTTCTTTATCATCCTCAGCGATGTGTGGAAAAGTTTCGGCTTTAACGCCATCGTGTATCTCGCGGCGCTGATGGGAATTAACCCCAATCTTCATGAGGCCGCCGCCATTGACGGCTGCAACCGGTTTATGCGGATAATCCATGTGAACCTGCCGGGTATCAAAAGTACCATAATTTTATTGGCAACATTAAGTCTGGGGAGCGTCCTTAACGCGGGATTTGACCAGGTATTCAATCTGTATAATCCCCTTGTTTATTCAACCGGGGATATTATCGACACATGGGTTTATCGTATAGGGCTTCAGAGTTTCCAATACAGCCTGGCGACAACGGTAGGACTTCTGAAATCGGTTATCAGTTTTGCGCTGATTTCTTTTTCCTATTCCCTGGCAAGCCGCTTTGCGGGCTATCGAATATTTTAGGAGTTTGTTATGGTAGGCGAAAACAGGATTTCCTCCAGGATATTTGACGGCATTAACCTGGTAATTTTGACAGCCATGGCTCTATGCAGCTTACTGCCGCTTTGGTACGTGCTGATGGTTTCCATCAGCGACAAGGCGGCGGTTGCCGGCGGTTTGGTTGGCCTCTTGCCCGTGGGATTTAATCTGTCCAGTTATCAGGAAATCGTCAAGGATCCAAAGTTTTTTTCCTCATTTTTAATTTCCATTCAGCGGGTATTGATAGGCGGCATAACCGGCGTGGTGTGCACGATTCTGATGGCGTACCCGCTGTCAAAATCAACCAAAGATTTTCCCCAGAGAAATATATTTATGCT
>BOBW01000136.1 GCA_026002595.1 Spirochaetia bacterium
AAAAACGCAGTCGGCCTGCGGCCTTTGTGCGTTTTTCTTCCGGCACATTTTTGCGGTTGCTGGAAACCTTCGGTTTCCTTTATCGCAACCGCAAAAACGTCGTATAGCTTTCACGTTATGTGCCATTGGGCTAAAATTTTTTGAAATATAAAAGAATTAGGATATTGCATAATAATAAAAAATAATTTATGATACAAATGGAGGAAATAATATGCGTAATAAAAATAAATTGGATAAAATATTAATAGAAAATAAAGCACAACCGGTTGGGTGGGGATATATTGATGTTATTGTAAAAAGAGAATATATGGAAAATTTTTTGAGAGAAATATTAAATGAAGGTTTTGAGATAATGAATATTTCTTTTTGGGAATATTGTTCAACGATGGAAATAAAGAATACAATAGGAATGGGTGGCCCTGTGAGTAAATTTTTTGATGGATGGTTTTCTGAAATAGGGAGAGGATATGATGTTGATATAAGAAATGAAACAATTGAAAATAAATATAAAATACTGATGAAAATGATTAAAGAATTTAAATGTAGTAATTTTGATGGGGATTTTTCATTTGAAAACAATGAAACAATAATGCCGTCATTTGATATAGATGTACCTCATGAATGGCATAACGATCAGGATTAAGTATAAAGTACGCCCAACTGCACATAACATACGGTTTGCGGTTCGGGGCTAAAGCCCCTCCGGGTTCCGTTCGCCTAGGTCAGTCGCTACGCTCCCTCCCACGGCTCACTCCACCCACATTTTTTGCGGCGCTGGAACGCTTCGCGTTCCTTTATCGCGCCGCAAAAAACGTCGCAAACCTTTCACGTTATGTGCAATTTGGGCTAAGCTTTTTGTAAGATATTGTATAAAAATGTATTGACAAATGAATATTAAAAATTATAGGATATAAAAATGGAGACACTTATGAAAAAAATTAAGTATGTTGCATTATTGAGAGGAATAAATGTTGGAGGGAATAATATTATAAAAATGGATGGATTAAGAAAAATATTTGAAGAAATTGGGTTTTCAGATGTAAGAACATATATTCAAACAGGAAATGTTATTTTTAACGATATTGAAAAAGATAAATCAAAATTAACGGAGAAGATAGAGGAAAAATTATTTAAAGAAACAAAAAATAAAATTAATATTGTTATATTAATATTTTCTGAAATAAATGAAATAATATTAAAGAAACCGGAAAATTTTGGTGAAAATAATGAAGAATATAAATATGATATAATATTTTTAATAGAACCGTTAAAGGCAAAAGACGCGGTAAAAGAATTTAATCCAAGAGAAGGTGTTGACAAAATATATGCGGGAAAAAATGTATTATATCATTCTATATTAAAAAAGGAAAGGACAAAAAGTCATATTACAAAAATAATTGAATCAGAAATATATTCAAAAATATCAATAAGAAATTGGAATACTACAAAAAAATTATATGAAATAATGAATGAGGAATAAATTATGGGGTACGCCCAAACTGCACATAACATACGCTATACGCTGCGCCGCAGTAGCGGCTTGGCCTCCACAAAACCCCAGTCGGGCTTCGCCCTTTGTGGGGTTTTGTTCCGGCACATTTTTGCGGTTGCTGGAAACCTACGGTTTCCTTTATCGCAACCGCAAAAACGTCGTATAGCTTTCACGTTATGCGACATTGGGCTACCCGATATTGTAAAAAAACATTTGACATTATAAAGAATACAGGATATAATATATTTACGGTTAAGGTATATGAAGAAAATAAGTTTAATGGTATTCTTATTTATAATTTTCTCAGTTGTTCAAATATTTCCTCAAAATAATATTTATAAATTTGCACCGGGATATTATTACATTTTAGATTATCCTATAAACATTAGGTCTCGACCAGATTTGCAAGGAGAAATTATAGGCAAATTAAATTTAAATGATAGGGTTCAGATAATACAGTGTATGGAAAACATACAATATATTGATAATGTATATTCGTATTGGTACAAAATTAATTTTAATGAAATTAGTGGATATATTTTTGGGGGGTATATTGCATTAAATAGATTAACTTATGATATAGATAAAAATGGAATTGATGATTATATCTATTTTAGATACTCAAATTCTATTGGATCAGATTTTATTATTGATTCTTTTCAAGATGTAATAATATATATAAATAATAAAAAAATAACGACACAAAATATGTATAGGGAATTACCTGAAAACCATTATTGGATGTGGTGTGAATTAAATAGTTATTCCTATTCAAATAATTTGCAGGGAGAAAATTATATTATTTTTGCATTGTCTTATTCAAAAGGAGACGGTTTTCCCGATGAATCTTATTATTTTAGGGTTTATGGTAATGGAAATATTACATTTGAATATAAAAGATCGAATGTAGGCATAGGATTATAAAATACGCCCAACGTCGCATAACATACGGTTTGCGGTTTGGGGCTAAAGCCCCTCCGGGTTCCGTTCGCCTAGGTCAGTCGCTACGCTCCTTCCCACGGCTCACTCCACCCACATTTTTGTTGCCCTGGTCTTTGCTACGCAAAGCCCTTATTCGGGCAACAAAAACGTCGCAAACCTTTCACGTTATACGCCATTTTCCCTAAAATTTGTTTAAAAATCAATTGACAATAAGAATTATATGGGGTAAACTAATAAAGGAGAATAAAATGAAGATTGTTTCGTGGAATTGCAAAATGGTACCTCCTTATGATAAGGAAGGATTTACAGAAGAAAAAGCTAATGCTATTGGAAAATATAATGCAGATATTTATGTTATACAAGAATGTACAAATTATGATATTGAAAAACTTAAAAGGTTTAAAAAAAATAATGTTTGGTATGGCGATGATTTAGATAGCAAATATGGAATAGGATTATTTTCAGATGTATTTGATATTAAAATATTGGAAGAACACAATCATGAATTTAGGTATATTGTTCCTTATAAAATATACAACGAAAATATAGAATTTACGATATTTTCTGTTTGGATAAAGCCAATTAGTGGAAATTATGAAAAACACCTTTATGATGCTGTTGAATATTATCGAAATAAAAAAATATTTGATAGTCATTCAATATTTATTGGGGATTTTAATACATTTGCTAAAGATGATAAAAGTTTAAATATATTAGAAGAAAAAATGTATCCACTTGTTAATTGTACAAGGGACAAACCATCTTTGAGAAAAATACCTACTTATTATCATTCAGAAAATAATATGGGTGTTGATGATTTTTGTTTTGTGAGTAAAGATATAATCAATAAATTTGAAATGGACATAAATATCCCTGATGAATGGGATGATAAGAAAGATAAGGATCATCATTGGAATGGATTGTCAGATCATTCTCCAATAATTATAACAATAGAATTAAGATGAGAAATGGAGTACGGGAAAACGGCGTATAACATACGCTATACGCTGCGCCGCAGTAGCGGCTTGGCCTACAAAAAAACGCAGTCGGCCTTTGGCCTTTGTGCGTTTTTTCTCCGGCACATTTTTGCGGTTGCTGGAAACCTGCGGTTTCCTTTATCGCAACCGCAAAAACGTCGTATAGCTTTCACGTTATGCGAAAT
>BOBW01000137.1 GCA_026002595.1 Spirochaetia bacterium
CGCATATGGCTAAGACGTGGGAGGATTATACAGCGCAAAAACGGCTTGGCTATTCAAAACTGTCAAAACACGGCAAGGCAATACTGGACGAAAAAGGTACGGGGGTTTTCTTGGATGATATGATTCAAGGATTGCCCGAACTTATGCAGCATGAATTTACCTATGACGATGTTTTAAGGGGAATTGATAAGGTCTCTGAAAATAAGCACTACAAGGAATTTGTCACCTTTCTTATTCATAATTGGGGTAAAGAAAAAATGTCTGGTTCTTTACCTGAATTTGAAAAATATATACACGCGAAATTCAAGGATATTGCGCTGCCAATCATGGAAAATTCATTTCCACCCATACCGGCGGATACATTGGCTGGTAGTTTAGCAAACACCGCTGATGAAATTAACAAAACAAGGGAAAGAATACCGGATGATTTTATCCTTTATCTAATCACTAACGGCCAAGTTGATTTTCTTGCCAAGACAGCGGCTAATCTGAAAAACATCAAGGAATGGCATAACCACCTGGACTATAAAAACCCTATCACGGTAAATGAAAACCAGCTTGCCCAAGATATTTTCACTAAAATGAACGATTATTGGGGGTCATTGAAACTATCCGCTGATAAGGTGTTTTCGTGATCAATCCCCCGCTGGTATTCTAAACGGCAGGGGGATGTATCTTATTTTTTTACCTTAGCAGGGCGCTTTTTCTTGCCAAATTCCAAATCGTAATTCTTGAGCGCTTGCAATCCAATAATGTGGGCGACATCGGCCGCCTCTCTAACGGAGCCAGAAATACGCCCCACTATCCCCCTTACTCCGCTTGATACCACCTCAATGTACAGTTTTTCCCTTGCGCTTATAAACATGCTCATATCTCCTTGAATCCCTATCGTAGAGCGCCGGGGGTATTTTTCAAACAAAATAGGATTGGTCATACGGTCAAGGGACAGGAATGAATTTTTATTTATATATAAAAAATAATACTATACAAAATTACTAAGATATTCTCCTTACATTTATAACCATGCTCATGTTTCCTTGAATACTATTGTAGAGTGCCGGGGGTATTTTTCAAACAAAATTGAAATGGTCACCCGGTCAAGGGACAAGTAGAGAAAATTTTTATATATAAAAAAATAAACTATACTAAATAAGTAAAGTATATGCCACTGAAAACCATGAAATAATCAAGAATTCACTTTAAGGCATACTCCAGATTTCCCCGTAGTTGAACCAGAGGGTACCCCGATTCAATCCGTTTCTAAAAAGAGTATTGAACTATGGCCTGTTTCACTGGGGCATGATAGGGATAATCCTATACATTCGGGGCCAACTCAAGGGGAAAGCCCCAGATTTTACGATTTTGTGCTATAATCAGGGGTATATTCAGAGCGATTTCTCGTGATAGAATAGCGATATGGGGGTTTTAATACCCATCGGAAGTGATGAACCGGGGAGTTTAAGGGAGCGTAGAGATATGTTTGCAATTAAGGGCATTTATGACGGGGGTACGTTTACTATGGATAGGCCTATGCCGGTAGCCGGAAAGCATGAGGTGATTATCACCTTTCTGGAAGCTGATAGGGCCGATGAAATAACGAATAAAATAAAATCCGACACTCGTTTTCGCAAACCGCAGGATATTCCTTTAGATGAAAAACTTGCCGCATATAAACGGCTTGTAGGACTCACCGCTCAAAACCCGGTAAGTATTGAAGAAGCCCGGTCAGAAAGGCTCAGCCGACAATGAGAGTCTTTTTTGATACGAATGTTATAGTGGATATCATTGAACAGCGTGAGCTGTTTTTTAAGCATTCTTCGGCTGTTTTCCTTATGGCGGTCAATGGTCAGATTGAGGGACTTATCGGCGCAGGTTCTATTACCGACCTGTATTATATTACCCGGCGAAGCCTGAAAGACGCAACATTGGCTTTAAACTCAATTATTGATATTTTGAAATCCCTTACCCTTGTCGATACGACCGCACAATCCATCTGGGAAGCAATGGGCCTTAATTTTGCTGATTTTGAGGACGCAGTTATTACCGTTTCCGCCCAAAGGGAAAAGGTGGACTATATCATTACCCGGAACGCAAAAGATTTCGGTACATCTCCCATTCCGGCGATAAGTCCTGATGACTTTTTGAACATGATGGCTACATTGCGTTAGCTATAGATAACTACCCCTTCTCGCAATACTTTTCTCTCCATTGTTGGGGCGGCGGAACGGTATTGAAACCTTGATTTGGTGATTACCAAGATGTCGTTTGGCATAAAGCCATGCCCGGCAACGGCGCTATAAACCATTCCCATAGCGTCAATCGGTACGATTTTGTGCTATAATCAGGGGTATATTCAGAGCGATTTCTCGTGATAGAATTAAAAAAGTGAGGGAATACCGATAAACCGAGAAGTTTAGAGGATTGGAGGGCTTTATGACCATAGAACAAACCGTTGAAATACCGGCCAACCGCCATGTCAGTTTTGACCTACCCTTTACGTTTCCCGTTGGAAGGGCAAAGGTAGCACTTACGGTAACTTCAGAAGGTGAACTGGCGCAGCCAGTCAAACCCCTGCGTTCATTACGTGGTATTGACAAAGGCCGGGATACGATGGAAGCGTATTTTAAGCGCCACCATGCCGACAACGACCGTGAGCGCGAACACGCGCCGGATCGGGAACACCGAGGGCTATAATGGATCGGTACTGCCTTGATGCCTGCGCCCTGATTGCGTTTCTTAATGATGAAGATGGCAGCGATAAGGTGGATGACCTCCTTGACAAAGCCGAAACGGGCAAAATCACCCTCTTCATGAGCAAGGTACAACTGCTCGAAGTTTACTACGACCGGATATATACGACAGGCATTGAAGCCGCAAAAGAACGGGTGCTTTCTATTCTTGCCGAACCAATTACCATTATAGACACCATCACCGATAATGTTCTCTATGAAGCAGGCCGATTCAAAACAAGTTACGATATGTCTCTCGCCGATTCAATCGGTGTTGCTACATCCGGCGAACTCGGCGCTGCTTTCGTTACCAGCGATCATACTGAACTTGAAACAGTTGAACAACACGAACCTATCTCTTTTCTTTGGCTCCCCGCCAGACCCAAGAAATAGCTATTCGCTCCCAAAAAGAGTTCCGGGGCTTGCGGTGGCCATGGCGGGTTTGTGTGCTACTCTGCCTTGGGGTGTAGGTGTGTCCGGGACTTCTTTGAAAGCATCTTTTTCAAATTCGTCAAACCGCTCCTGGGTGATTCCCCCCATTTCCAGGTGAAGCTTAAAATCTTCGTGCAAGGCTTCATAAACGGCACTCTTGTACTTTTTCATTATTTGGCCATTGTGCGTTCTGATTCCCCACGCATGGCCCGCGCCCGTTCCTCCATGCTGTCAAAATGCACCGGGTGAAACTCCGCAAGCTGCTGAGGGGTAAGCTTCGGGCAATCATCATCATACACTTGGGGGCGTTTCTCCGCTTCCTCAAGCATTGCCAGTTCCTGGGGGGTTAACCCTGTACCAGCCTTCCGGGAATATCTCTCTATTGCCATGATATAAC
>BOBW01000138.1 GCA_026002595.1 Spirochaetia bacterium
ATCAATTAAATACACTAAAAAGGTTTAACAATCAACAATTTCAGCAGTTTAAAAGCCTTTATAATCAGTATCAACAAAATCGACATCGCTATGGAGAAATCGTGGAAATTTACCAACTGGACATGGCTTTCAATCAACTGAAAGGGAAATTAAGTAAAAACCAATTAAAGGAAATACAGTAAAACTTATCTCCGTATGGAAATAAGATATTTTTTTGCTCCGTCCAATGGCAGGGCGAAGGAGTAAAGAAGATGTATTCTAAAGAGATCAATTTTGGAAATAGCAAAACAGTGCAGTTTGATTTTGTTTGCAAGAGATGTAGCAGTACCGTTAGTGGGACAGTCCCTCGTCCAATTTACAACCGTCCGACAGACACAACTGTTTCTTGTTGTGGCAAATTTTTTGATGTCGATGTTATTTCCTACGCCGGTGGTGTTAATGGTGTTTTTTATGTACAGGAATTAGACGAAAAAGCTGTCGTTAATATAAAAATGGTTTAGTGAAATATAGCTGACATTATTGTCGGCATGATTAAAGACAGAATTTGGAGAAAAAGATGGCTACAAGTAAAGGGCGAGTACTGGGACAGGCATTTATCGACTCACAAAAGCAATACACTGGGGTAACACCAACACCTGCACAGGTCATCGCGTATGTGAATAGTAAGTTACCAGCTAATAAGCAATATACACCAAGCGGTGCCAAAAATTTAATTCGTTGGCTTAAGTTTTAAGGGAAGAAGAAAGTGCCTGGCACCAAAAAGTAGAAGACGGCAAGAACCGTTCAAGAGAAACTTAGCTCCCCGCATGGAGAGAAATTATTTTTGTTCTACTTTGTTAGGAATTACGGAATGATGTGTAAAAATTCTTTAAGCGCTGTTTCGACAGCTAAAAGATCGGCGGGGAATAGCGCTCCCATTTTACTCTTTAAGCGGCTCTTGTCGGCGCTCATTATTTGGTCTGACATGGCTTTACTACTGACACCATTGACCGTTACTACAGCCTCGCCGGGATATATTCGGGAAGTATTGCTGGTAAGTGGAATAACAACAACCCTCGCCAAATACTGGTTTGCGATGTCGTTGCTCATGATTATTGCCGGCCGTGTTTTACGGATTTCCGAACCTACTGCCGGGTCAAATTCGACCCACCAGATACTGCCGCGTTTCATTACGGGTTACCTATGGGACCAAAAGATGCGTTACACCATTCCTGCGCTTCTTGTTCCCGTTCAGAGTCTGCCGCCATTGCAATATATGCTTCTTCCACTGCGGCCTCAGCGTTGCGGGAACGGACAAGATTTGAAATATAATCGTCAAGGCTATGCAGCGCGATCATTGGTTCGAGTGAATGATACACATCTTCTTCAACGGAAATGGTCATTTGCTTAAGCATATTGTACCCCCTACCGGGTCTCAATATAGGGTAGGAACCGCTGTTTTGTCAATGTATAGGAGTAAAATGAGGGTGATGGAAAACGAGACAGGAAGGACGATTACATGACCAGGGATATAACTTCGTCCCCGTGGGCGCCAAGCAGTTCCTGTTTTGTGGGGTCCACCACTAAATCCATGGCTTCAAGAGGTATCACACCCAGCAGGACATTCCCATCGCCAACGGACCTTTGGTCCGCTATGACCAAGGCTTCACAGGACATCGAACGATCTTTCCAGTGTACCTCTACCGGCTCCGTTACCTTGCAAATCTCCTTTGTGTTATTTCCCAGGGAAACCCGCTGGAGACCCTTCACCGTAAGACCCAATTTAGCCTGTACCCATTCATTGATAACCAGGGTTCCCGCTCCGGTGTCTACCAACGCCCGTACGGCAGTTTCCCGCACTTCCGGGGCTTTGATGGCTCCGCACTCGACCCTAATCTTATCACCCGCGTTTTTCAAAGTGATGTCTGCGAATACATGTCCCATAAAAGCCTCCGCCACATTACTTTTTTATTTCAAGCTCGGCAATACGCCGGTTGGCTTCGGCAAGGGCATGTACCGCCCGATCACGCTCGGCGATTACGGTCTGCAAGTCCGCTTTCTTTTTGTCCTTCTTTGGCTCCGGCGGGCGGAACCAGAGGATGCTGATCAGTTCCCCTGCTTCGATGGGCTTAATCTCTCCATCGGAAGTCACGAATGTGCCGGACAAATCAAAAGCGGTGGCAAGACCGATGGCATCTGCGAGAGAACATTTGTAGGTGGCCTTTATATGGGCGGCTTTATGAAAGACCGGATCGGAAATGGTGTCAATAATGGTTATGGAGTAGGCATCTACGGCGGCAAGGACTATCGTGGCGATTTCAAGGCCCCTTTTCCGCAACTGGCCGTAAAAAACTTCAAGCAGGTTATTAATATGCATAGAAACGGCGCATTCCCCGGCAACAGACTGGTTGAATATCGTTTCAATCCTTTCCGCGCCCGGTTCATCATTCAGGAAGGCAAGCAGGGCGCAGGCGTCCAAAACATAGGTCATGGATTATTCCTGTTCTTCAAGCAAAAGATCCTCGCGCTGCATTTCTTCGAATTCTTCACCGGTAATACCTTTGCCTTTCAGGATACCCCGCAGGGATTTCAACGGGCCGGGTTTATAAGACCCTGGTTCCTGGGGAAAATCAAGGATAACTTCCCTTTTACCGCAGGGTACGGTTTCCGGCACAACAAAATCAAAATGTACCTTTCGGTTGGCCGGGATATCAATAGTTTGTCGCATGGTCACGGGGAACCTCCATCGTTTCAATTATATGGTAACTATGAGCTACGCGCAAGACACTACGAGAGGCGTCAAAAAGGTATTTATGGGAAGAAAAAGGCGCCGGGCGCCAAATGCAGATCAACCTTGAATCAGGGAGATTATTGAATTGATAAGTTCAGCGGTTTTTGTTTTGGAAAGACGCCCTGCCGTATATGAAACAAGATTTTTATCTGCGGTAAAAATCTTATTGGGGCGGATATAACTATTCAGCGGGAGGGAACCGGATATGAAGTCGGTATTGTGTAACGGCAGCGCAAGGGGATCTGATTTGTGTTTGCTGGTTATTTGGCAGACGATGAGATCATCGCCCGGAAGGTCCGCAATAACAAACGCCGGACGGCGCTTGCTGCCGGAGAGGTCGGAAAAAGGAAATGGTATGACAACAACGGCGCCCTTTACAAATCCTTCCATGCCTCGTCCTCTTCCTGAGTATTCCAATCTTTTGCCAGAGCCGCTTCGCTTAACAGCATGGTTTCAGGAATTTGCACAAACCCTTGGGTTGTGTTCGATTCTGTTTTCAAGGGTTGTTTCAGGTTCTTTTGTTTCAAATACCCGACAAAATCCGCCACTTCGCCCCAATATTGGGGCGAAAGGCTCCCGATCTCCTGTAACAGCGCTTGTTCAGTCATTGCATACCTCGACGATATTAGTCCCATTCATTATAAACATACCGCGAAAAACCGGTATTTACAAGGGGGCACTACGAGAGGCGTCAAGGAGGCATATATGCATAAAAACCATTCTCCGGTAAGCGGTTTGTTTTTATTGCTGGTATTC
>BOBW01000139.1 GCA_026002595.1 Spirochaetia bacterium
GAGTGGAACGAGCGGAACCTGATGACGCAGAGCCGGGACGACCGGTATATCGTGGCGTACACCTACGGGCAGGACGGGCAGCGGAGCGGGAAGTACAGCGTAAGCTCTGACGGGGGCCATCCTGCAGAGACCTTGTACTTTAACAAGATGTGGACCTGGCGGTATGACGGGCAGCTGGGGGATAGAACCGGGCGGAACAGCAAGCACATATACCTGGGTGAAACGCGGATCATGACGAAGCTGGGCCGTGCTGACGGGAGCTTTACGGGGGAAGAGATAGTCAAGCAGTATTACTATCATTCGGATCATTTGGGGAGTGCGCAGCTGATAACGGATGCTGACGGGCAGGAATACGAGCGGGTGGAATACACACCATACGGGGAACTGTGGATCGAGAAGGCGTCGATAGCGAGTAACATCGACATACCGTATCGGTTTACGGGAAAGGAAAAGGACGAGGAGACGGGACTGTATTACTACGGGGCGCGGTATTTGGACGCCAAGACATCGAGGTGGCTGAGTACGGACCCGGCTTTGGGTGATTACATACCGGGTGCGCCGATCAATGACGAGGTGAGGAAGCGGAACGGGAATCTGCCGGGGATGGGCGGGGTGTTTAATACGATAAACTCACACCTGTACCACTATGCGGGGAATAACCCGGCAAATACACAGACCCGGATGGAAGAATCATAGTTTTGGTCGGTTTGTTAATGCTCCCACGACATGGCGTTGATAATTCCGGTAGAAACATGCTTTACTTTGATAGTTGGCAACCGCAAAAATTCGGCGGATATCGTGATGGGTATGAAACATTTACTTCAAATAATGTTGTTTGTAATATAGATTCGGTAAGCACTAGTTTTAAAAATTCAAAAGGAACCGAAACTTCCATCTGGCTTTGGAAGGGCGATTACAACATGGTATTTAATGGCGGATGGCATACTGGTGCAGAAATTGGCGCATATACCAATAAGTGGTCAGATAAAAGCATTATTAAATCCGCATCTTTTACACTAACAGATGCTAACGGAACTATCCTTGATGTATCGACTGCTGAAAAATACTGGACAAACGGTTTTGTCCCGAAAGGTTCAAATGGCGCCCCCAGCACATTGACATTGGCGGTAAGCATAACCTTTTTCAACCAAACTGATGCTGAAGGGTATCATGCAGCATTGAAAAGCCGAAGCAATTCCTATTTTCATTCTAAGGGAGGGAATGGTCGGGTGCAGTCCTATTCACCAATAACTACCGATGCAGATGGTAACAGTGTTGTGACCGTAACCTTTCAATAATAGCCAAGGAGTAACCATGAAAAAGGAAATTCAGTTTCTGTTGTGTGGAGGAATGATTGTGATATTTAGTGCCTGTATGGAACGTGCGCCGGTTCCGGGCTTTGGTTTTCAATTGCCAATAGGGGGTAAGCCGGTGAAAAAGGATATTCAGGATTTTTATATGGCTGTGAAATACGGCACAATAGAGGAAATAAAGGTTTTTCTGGACAAAGGATACGACCCTGATTATATGGATTATCCGGGGGCGCTTCCGTGGATAGACACAAATCCTTTGTGGTTTGAGGTACAAACATGCAATTATGAAAAAGCAAAGCTGTTTATTGAGTATGGCGCCAATGTTACAAAGCGTCCATATGTCGCATGGGTATTGAACCAATTTAGCAGTCCAATTATATCGGAAACTGCACCGCGTGAAACCGCTAGAAACAGAGGACCTTTTCCTATAGCTGAGAAAAAAGTCTACGATGTGGTAAAACTGTTGTTAGAATCCGGTGCAAGTCCTAATATAAAGGGGTGGGGAGCAAGTGCTATGTTCTTTATGCCATCCGATAAAAAGTATTTGAAATATTATGAAGAGAATGGAGATTTACCAATCAACTTTGCAATTGAAGCCAATGCGTTTAGCATTGTTGATTTGCTCATTGAACATGGCGCTATATTGGATGAGCAATCCTTAAAAGTGGTTGACCAATCGGAAGATTCGGAAATGCTGAAAAAAGTAACCGCATTATGGGAAGCGCAATTATCAGGCGGGCTGCCATTCACGGATCACCCGCCCTTTCCCGTCATACTCGACCACCCCCGATACATTCCACCCGCGCCGCGCCGTATGCCGTTCCGCATCGTAGACCTCTCCCGCTTTCGCCGTCCGCCGCACCCGCCCGAGCCCGTCCAGCTCCGCCACCGTCAGCATGACCTGCGGGTCATCACCGTCAAATACCACCTTGTTCGCCGTTACCGCATACCAGAGCCCGTCCTGGGGGGTCTCATACCGGTACTGTACTGCCGGGGTATCATGGTCATACTCTGTCCAGACCTTCTGCAAACGCCCGCGGTAATCATAGGTATACCGAATCCTGTTCCCGTTAACATCTGCTTCCTGCGTCTTTACCCCGAAGGCCGTGTCCCATTCTATCAGGCTCGTATAGCTCCCGCCACTGCGCCCTTCCTGCCTGATTTCCGTAATATACTGGTGCGCCGTGTTTTCATACCCGTACCGGAGCGTTATCCCCGTACTGTCCCGCACCCATTCCAGGTTCCCGTACTCATTGTCATAGCGGAACTCATGCCGCAGCCAGGTCTCAGGCCCCGTGTATTGCAGCAGCTCTTTCAGCTGCCCTTTATCCGTATAAGTCCCGTTCCGCTGCCGCCGCACCGTCCCCGCCCGGTCCTGCACGATTATCTGCGCCGGGTGGTTATGTAAATACCTACCGCCGGTATCATTATGCCAGTAGGTTATTTCCGCTATTAAATCATCCCCGGCGCCGTATATATCATCCCCCTCATCCACTAACCGCGTCACATTACCAAATCCGTCATACTCATAGTGTTGGTGCGTCATGATTCCCGTATCAAGCAGGGTCCCGTCATATATCCAGGCCGTGGTATCCGTTATCCGGGGGTATTGGTTATCCAGCGTATTCGTTGTTTCCCGGACAAGCTTGCCCGCTTCATTGTACATCGTATTTATGTGTTCCATCCCCTTGGAATAATATGCATCATTATAATAGGTTACCATGGTCTTGCTGCCGTCCCGGACCAGCGGATTGGCCTGCGCTATCGTCGTTACCGTCCTGAATCCGTAAAATTCCTTTTCTCTCCGGTCATAATAGCCGCCGCTATACTCGTACTCCGTACGATACCCGTGCGCAATCCTGCTCCGGTCATCATCCGCCCCCGGCGCTATGCTCAATTGCAGGGGCGTCCCGTCGGTCATAGTTACTTGATCCAGTACCTGCCGGCTCTGCGGCATCGCCGACGTATTCATTTCCCGGTGATACCCCAGATCGTACCGGCCCCCCTGCGGCAGATGGATCGTTTTCATCAACCCGACCTGGCCGCCCTGATTCCGCTTGACCCACAAGCCCGCTCCGGGCACATCCATCACCTGGTCCACCAGCCCGTCCCCGTCGATGTCCATCATCTTTACCGTGACGCTCGTTTGCCCGGTGCTGCCGTTTACCCCGGCATTCATATTCGC
>BOBW01000140.1 GCA_026002595.1 Spirochaetia bacterium
TTGCTATACGGCCCGGCTCATACCGGTCCGAAATCTTCCCGCCTGGGCGGCGGATTATCCCGAATCATCTTACGCCATTGAATTATTGACAGCCCGGCAACCATAGGATTCATGTTATAGGGCATCTGCTCCCCGGCGGCCATGTACTCGGCAACGATTGATGCCGGATCCTGTACGCAACGCCAAAGCGTTTCCTTGTCAGGGTCCGGGTTCCCGCTTGCGTCCTTGCGTTGCCCGGCTTCTATCTGTCTCTGAAGTACGATCATCCGGTGATTGTAAAAATCAATCTCCCCCCGGCTTATAGGTTTAGGGGGTATTTTGAAAAACCATGCTTTCAATCCCATGCTATTCATCCTCTATGATTTACTTGAAGGCGGTTCATACCGGCCCCACATACTCTTCATTCAACATTCCCAGCTGTCCGTGGTTTGCGGCGTTCCATATCACCTCGCCGCATTTTACGCCGTCTATATATACATCCCCCTTCATAGGCCCGCCGCCCATCCCGGAAGCGTTTACCCCGAGGGCCCCGCTGCTATCACGCCCCAGGGGCATGATCGCCTCCGGCCCTGCCTCTCCGAGTAATCCAGTAGTACCGTTGCTCATGGGAAACATCGTGGGGGTGTCTACCACTCCCCCGGATGAATACGCCTTGAGGGGGTGGCCCTGGAAATTGATATTCTTTCCCCCCGCAAAAACATCGCCGTACTTGAACGCCTGTTTTTTCGGCATGGTAGCCATCAGGGCGGCAATGTTTGCGGCACCGGTTACCCCTGCGGCAACTATCCCGGCAATAGCGGCAGGAAAGCCCATTTGTGCAATCGTGGAAAGGATGCCGGCGGCTATTTGTCCCGGCGCCATAATCATCCGCATGGTCCAGTCGGCCATAGCGGCCTTGTATTTTATTTCCGCTTCCTCCCGTGCTGCTTTTTCCTCGGCAGCTTTTTTCGCAGCATTGGCCGTGTCTTGTGCGGCTTTTTCCTTCGCGTCAAATTCCTGGTTTATTTTTAACTCTTTTTGACGCTGCTGTTCCCGGTAAATAATCGATTCATCTGCGCTGGCCAGCGCCGCTTCCATGGAGGCGGCCTGCCCCTCCTCGCTGGTGGTCTGGATAAACCCTGCGGCCTCAAGTGCGGCGTTGCGTTCCTTGTCCAGCATGGCAAGAGTAGCCTCAAGCTGTGCGTCTATGAGGGCCTGCTGTTCCGCCAGTGTTTTTTCGATAGAGGCCAGTTGATCCTGCGCCATCTGGTCGGTGATGGATAGCATAGACTGGCCAACGCTACCAACGGTAGAAACAATTTGAGACAGATCCCCGGCAATCTTCCCCACGTCCAGGCTGTCCATCTTTTTCATTCCGGCAGTGATAGCGTCAAAGTTTTTAAGGATGTGCTCCCGCTCTTCGTCGCTTGCGGTTAAATATTCAGCGGTCGCCGTGAGCCGCTCCTTTTCCCGTTGCCGCTGTTTTTCTATCAGCTCATTTTCAAGTTTGATGGCCTTTGCGGTGTCTTTATTTTCCTGGGCCTTGGCTATCTCTATCTGTGCCAGGGCATCGGATTGATCGGCAAGTAAACTCTCCCGGGCCTTCCCGGTTTCTGCTATGGCCGCTCCCGCTTCGCTTTTCATTCCTTCGGTCACCCGGGCAAAGTCGGTAAGTATGGCCGCTTGATCCGCTTTGCTTGCGGCCTTGAATTCTTCAGATGCTTCAATCTCCGCCTGGGCCCGTTGCCGCTGTATATCAATAAGCTCTTTTTGCATGGACACGGCGGTAAGAATATCATTTGATTCCTTGGCCCGTGCGATCTCTTGCTCCGCCAGGGCGTTGGTCTGTTCATCCATCAGGGCTTGCATCTCTTTACTGCGGGCCACGGCATCCGCTTCCCCGGCTGCAATAGCCCCCCAGGCATCGACAAGCCCAAAGGTGATCGGCGCGGTGGCCCGTGTTTCGTTATACAAGCCGGTAGCGGCAAGCAGGGCTTTTTGGGCGGACCCGTATATTTCCCGGTTGGCTTTGGCGTGATCCTCCTCCAGCTTTTTTAATTCGTACTCGGTCGCGTTCCTGGCCTTGGCAAGTTTAACAGCGGTCTCGTATGCGTTATTATTTGCCAAAGTCTGCTGCGCTATCTGTTTTTGTAAATCCTTGTAGGCGCTTATGATGTCGCCCTTTTTGGCCTCTGCTTGCGCGGCTTTCTTGGCAGCATCGGCGGCTGCCTGATTCGCGGCAACAATGGCCTTAAGGTTATTTCGTTCCTTCACCTGGGCCTGAATCTTTGCATCCAGCGCGGCAAGCTCCGCAGTCGCATTGATTCCGTTTTTCTGCGCGGCGGTGTCCATCTCGGCCCGCGTTTGAATCAATGAATCTAAGTAGGATTGGTTTGCTGACAGCCTCCCCTCCGCGGCCTCCGCCGCGGTTATGGCCCCGGACCGTTCTGCGGTTTCCGTATTCTTAAGCGCTGATGTTAAATTGCTATAAGATGAAACAAGGCTTTCGTTTTGCTTTTTAAGTACCTGCGCATTAAGCGCGGCCTCCGCCTCTGCATCGGAAATATTCTGAATAGATCCTCCAAAGGCAATGAGCGCGGCCCCCGCGGCAAGAAAGGCGGGGTTTACCGTGCCGATTACTGAAAGAACCGTCCCGATCCCTACGGCAATATTGCCCAGATTTTCAAGCAGGGCAACCCATAGGCCATTGAAAAAATTCAGTACCGGGGCAACGGTGGTACTGATAGCGTTTCCCATGTCTACAAGCGCCTGCTGGATCTTTGCGGTGGCAAGGGCGGAGCGTTTATCCAGTTCCTCTTTTTTCTGTTCCTCTGCGGTCAGGGCCTTTGTTTTCCCGCTTAAGGTATCCATGGCTTGCCCGGATAGCTTTATATTATCAGCGAACTCTTTTTGTGATTTTATCGCCCCGGCGATGGCGTCTTTTAGAAACTTGATCGCCATGGTCACGGCGGCAAGGGCAAGCCCGGCAGGGGAGAGGGCGGCGGATAAAGCCTTGCCCATATTCTGCGCAGCTTTCCCGGTTTGTTCTGCACCCTGCATAAAGCCTAGTTTAAAACTTTTTACCGACTGATTTATGCTTTTATCAGTCTGTTTAAAGTCTGAAATTATTTTTTTTGTTGACTGTTCTATCTGAACGGTTCCTTTTTGGAGTTCGTCCATTGTCATTTTAACGACAAGCGCTATATCTGCCTGTTCCATTACACTCTCCTATAAAAAATAATATGACTATTAAGTTGACTCCCTGTTCTCCTGTATGATATAATTATGAAACAGGGGGAAAGTGATGGCACAACAAGCAGAAATGACGTTATTACAATTCCAGGAGCGCTTTAAAGATGACGCGGTATGCCGGGAACATTTATTCCACATACGATGGCCTGAGGGATTTCAGTGTCCGCATTGTGGACATACGGAGTACTATAACCATACCCGTCGGCATCTGTATACGTGTAAGAAATGCGGCTAT
>BOBW01000141.1 GCA_026002595.1 Spirochaetia bacterium
CTTAAAGGGTATGAATTCCCTTGCAGTATTATACGGAGGCCGCCTGTTCCCTGCGGCTTTTGAAAAAGTGTTTGACGGGAAAAGCGCCCTGAATTTGGCCCTGGAACGGGTCCGGTTTTTTCCCGGTGTGGGAAAAGTGGTTCTTTTGGGCGCGGAAGGGACGGTCTACCCTGATCTTCCCGGCGATGTGACCGTGGTATCTCAGCCGAAATGGACCCGGAAGGGCCTTCTTGAGACCCTGTCCGGCCTTGGCGTCGGTTTCGACCTCACTTTTTTTGCCTGGGCGGACTACCCCTTTCTGGACCCGGCCCTCGCCGCCGCCATTGCGGACAGGCACCTGAAATACGCGGCGGAGTACTCCTATGCCGACGGCTGGCCCTACGGCTTTGCCCCGGAACTCCTCTCCCCCGGCACCGCGGGGATCCTCGCCAAAATCGCCGGGGAAGACGAAAGCCCGGTGGAACGGGACAGCCTTTTCGCGGTATTGCAAAAGGACATCAACGCCTTTGACATTGAAACTGAAATTTCCAGCATCGACCTCCGCAGCCACCGTTTAAGCCTTAGCGCCGATTCAAAGCGGAACCTTTTGCTCTTGACCCGCTTTGCAGAGGCCGCGAGGGCCGACGGCACGGCTTCGGGTATCCCGGCAGCGGCGGACGCGGCGGAAATCATCGCATCCAGGCCGGAAATTCTGCGGACATTGCCGAATTTTTACCCCATCCAGGTATCCGCTTCCTGTCCCCAGTCCTGTACGATCTGCCCTTATTCCCAATTTGCCGGTAATGGGAAGGCCGCAGGTCCCGGCAGTTTCCTTGAAATTCATCAATTTGAGGCTTTATTGGACAAAATCAGCGCCTTTTCCGGGGATGCGGTGATCGATTTGTCCCTTTGGGGGGAGATCAGCCTCCATCCCCGGCATCTAGAACTGATCAAGCTGGTCCTTGATAGGCCGGAACTGTCCCTTATCATCGAAACTTCCGGGGTGGGCTGGAAAAGCGGCGATCTTGAAGCTATCGCGGGCCTTGCCGCCCAATCTGCCGCTGTCAAACGCGGCAGCACCCTGCCGCCCTTGTCATGGATCGTCTCCCTTGACACCGCCGATCCCCAACGTTACCAGGAAATCCGGGGGCCGGGCTTTGCGGAGGCCATGGACTGCGCGAAAAAACTCCTCATCCTCTTCCCCAAAGACGCCTATGTGCAGGCGGTGCGGACAGTAGGGGCGGAGGACGATATCGAAAAGTTTTACCGATCCTGGAAGGAAGCGGCTCCAAATGGGTCGGCTAATATCATCATCCAGAAATACGATGACTTCTGCGGAGCCCTGCCCAAAAAGCAGGCTTCGGACCTTTCCCCGGTACAGCGTCAGCCCTGCTGGCACCTTATGCGGGATATGCCCATCCTGCTTGACGGTACGGTTCCCCTCTGCCGGGAAGATTTATCAGTATTGAAGGGCGGCCCGCAAGGGTCAGGTGAGCGGATTTTGGGGAATGCCTTTAGCGATTCACTGGAAATGATCCGGGAGCGGGGAGCAAAATTTTATGAAGAACATTGTCGTGGGAAATATACGGATTCCTGTGCGGACTGCGATGAATACTATACCTACAACTTTTAACGATGCCCTGCCTTCCTACACGGCGGTGGGGGGCAATGAGCGGCTCGCCTCTACGGGACTTTCGGCGGTGCTCCTTAACCGGGGCGGCCGCTATCCCCGGCGCACCCTCTTTCAGGAACTGGAAAAGATCGGTTTTGACTATGTTCTTTCTATAGAAAGCTCCCGCGAGCGTTATGATGTGGAGGAGCTTTCGGGCCGTTTTCCCTTTGTGCGTTTCATCCTCCTCTCCGAAGATATCAGCCCCGGCGAGCAGATCAACCTGGCGGTGTCCGAACTGTCGGGCCCCCTCTTTTTTGTAATCTGGAACGATCTCAGGATCATGTCAGGGGGCGGGGCTTCCCGGATGGCGGAACGGCTCTGCCTGAGTCAGGAAGAAATTGCAAAAACCGAGGGAAAGGGCAGCGGCTTTAAGCGGCTCTGTACGGTCCCGGTGATACAAAACGCCCGCTGCGAAACCCTTCCCACTCTGATTGCCCCGGCGGTGAAAGCGAAGGTGGTTAAAACCCTGGCCTTTACGCCTGTTAAGGATGGGCTTTCCAGTCTCTATCCCTATGACGGGGTGGGCATCTACGACCGGGACCGCTTTATCCGCCTGGGCGGCTTTGACAACACCCTAAAAAGTCCCTATTGGCAGCTTATGGATTTCGGTTTCCGCGCCTGCCTCTGGGGGGAAGAAATCAGCGTCACCCAGCTGGTCAAACTTTCCTACGACGGTGAAGTCCCCGTCGTGGACAGTACCCCCGAGGCAAGTTACCGCCGTTTCTATCTGAAAAATTTGGGCCCGGTCTTCCGGGGGGATTATGCCCATCTGCCCCTGCGCCGCTTCCCCGGCTACCTCCGTCAGACCCGGGGGGACCCCTTCAGCGCCTGGGAGGAATTTGCCTCCGCGCGCCGCTGGGTTAAAACCAACCGCTACCGCTTCCGCAGCGATGCCCGGGCCGTCACCGAACTCTGGGAAGACATCGATCCGCCCCAGAATGAAGGCGCCCCAAGGGGTGAAGGCGTCCATAAGGACGAAGGCGTCCATAAGGACGCCACGTGACCGCCGTGGTACTTCAGGCCCGGCTCGATTCAAGCCGGCTCCCCGGCAAAGCCCTGCTGCCCCTGAACAATAAACCCCTCCTTTTCTGGGTTATGGAGGCCCTTAAAACCGTAAAGGCGGACCTTCACGTCCTTGCCTCCCCGGAAGACTGCGCTCCGGCCTTCGCCCCCCTGGCGGAAGAGGCTGGTTTTGTCTTTTGCGAAGGCCCCAAGGACGATGTACTTGGCCGTTATTGCCTGGCGATCCGTTGTTTCGGTATCGATCGGGTGATCCGGGCCACCGGTGACAACCCCTTTGTCTTTGCCGATGCCGCAGACGTCCTCAATGAAGAGGCAGTCTCCCTCAACGCCGCCTATGCGGGCTACAGCGGCCTGCCCTACGGCGCAGGGGTGGAATCGGTGGCCGCCTGGGCCCTTCTCAAGGCTGAAAAAGAAGCAGGCCCCGGTCCCGAGCGGGAGCATGTCTGTCCTTATCTCTACAATCACCCGGAACTTTTTCCCCTGCACCGTCCTCTGGCCCCTGTCCGCTGGCAGGGGCCTTCCCTTCGGGTAACCGTGGACACGCCTGAGGATTACGAACGGGCCTTGGCTCTCTATGCCGTCCTTTCCCGTTTTCCCGCGGAGACCAGATACCATGGGGAAACCATTATCGCCGCCTATAAGGAAATGGAGAGGTGAGGGGCGCAATCCTCGCGGTCCCTTGTGTTGAAAAGGGCAGGGGAGGGGGCCATCTGGTCCGTTCCGCCGCCCTGGTCCGGGATTTGCGGACCCGTGGCAGGGAGGCCT
>BOBW01000142.1 GCA_026002595.1 Spirochaetia bacterium
ATAATTTATCTTTACGATGTGGTTAAAGTGAAGGATAAAATAGATTTACTGCGTTACGATTCAACCGGGGCGGTATCAACCGGAATGTTTGAGGAAGACTGGCTGCGTTTTGTTATCAAGATGGCCACCGGCAGCGGTAAGACAAAGGTGATAAGCCTCATCATCGCCTGGTGTTATTTTCATAAACGATACGAAGCCGGTTCAAAGCTTGCCGCCAATTTTTTGGTCATTGCCCCGAACATCATCGTCCTGGAACGACTCCGCGCCGATTTTGACGGTCTGCGGGTCTTCTGGAAAGACCCGGTCCTGCCGGATAACGGCTATGAGGGACAGAACTGGCAGGACGATTTTCAGCTCACCCTGCATATCCAGGACGATGTTTCCATCATCCGCAGAACCGGCAATATCTTTCTTACCAACATCCACCGGGTGTTTTCCGGGAATGAGACGCCTTCGAGTTTTGACGACGATAATCTTGAAGATTATTTCCTTGGCAAGCGTCCTGTGGGAAAAACAAACGATTCAAAAATGGACCTGGGCCTTATTGTCAGGGAGATTGACGAACTGGTGATAATCAATGATGAAGCCCACCATATTCACGATTCAAATCTTGCGTGGTTTAAGTCCATTGAGGATATCCATAACCGGCTGAAACAGCGGGGCGCGTTCTTGTCACTGGAAATTGATGTCACCGCCACCCCGAAACACAACAACGGTTCTGTGTTTGTGGAAACCGTCTGCGATTATCCCCTGGTCGAAGCCATTACCCAAAATGTGGTAAAGCACCCGGTACTTCCAGATAGCGAAAGCCGGGCGAAACTCGCGGAACGGAAAAGCTCAAAGTTTACGGAAAAATACGCCGATTATATTGCCCTTGGGGTTGAGGAGTGGCGTAAGGTTTCCCATGAACACCAGAAACTCGGCAAGAAAGCGATACTGTTTATTATGACCGATGATACCCGTAATTGTGATGACGTTGCCGAATACCTTCAAAACACCTATGCGGAATTCAAAGACGCGGTTCTGGTGATCCACACTAAAAACAACGGTGAGATTGTGGAATCTGACACCAATAAAAACAAGGAAGAACTGGACAAACTCCGTAAGGATGCCAATGAGATCGATAGTGACACGAGCCCTTATAAGGCGATTATTTCGGTTCTGGTGCTCAAGGAAGGCTGGGATGTCAGGAATGTTACCACCATCGTGGGGCTGCGGGCCTATTCCGCGAAAAGCAATATCCTCCCCGAACAAACCCTGGGCCGGGGCCTGCGCCGCATGTATCCCGGTATCAATACTACCGAATATGTCAGCGTTGTGGGGACCGCCGCTTTTATGGAATTCGTTGAGGAAATACAAAGCGAAGGGGTCAAACTGGAATACAGTCCCATGGGTGCGGGGACGGCTGCCAAGGCGCCCCTCATTATTGAGGTTGATTCTGAAAACACCCAAAAGAATCTTGACGAGTTGGATATAGCCATTCCGGTACTTTCCCCCCGGATGTACCGGGAATATAAACGGCTGGAAAATCTGAACCCCGCCAACTTTAGTATCAAAAAGATACCTTATAAACAATTCTCCGACTCTGAAAAACGGGAAATCGTATTCCGGGAAATCACCACCGATGAGGTAAACCACATTACTATTCTGGGCTCAGATGCGGTAACCGATTACCGCAATGTAATAGGCTATTTTGCCCGGATAATCATCAAGGACCTGCATCTGGTTAATGTTTATGATATTCTTTACGGTAAAATCAAGGAGTTTATTGGATCGTATCTTTTTACCAAACCGGTTGATATTGATGATCTCAACACTATTGGAAACTTATCAGAAATTGAAGCATCAAAAACAATTATAGAGACCTTTGAAAAGGAAATTAATACCCTAACCGTACAGGATAAGGGAACCGCTTCGATCCGGGATTATATACGGCTGAAACAAACCCGTCCCTTTGTTGTTGAAAATCAGGAATACCTTATCCCCCGGAAAAGTATTTTTAACAGGATAATCGGCGACAGCGGTCTGGAACTGCGTTTTGCTGCGTTTCTCGACAATTGCGGGGATATTAAGAGTTATACCAGGAATTATATGGCGGTTCACTTTAATATCGACTATGTGAATAACGAGGGAAAAATCTCAAATTATTACCCCGATTTTATCGTCAACCGGGACAATAAAAACATCTATATCGTGGAGACCAAGGGCCAGGAAGATTTGGATGTTCCCTTACAGATTCATCGTTTGGCGGAATGGTGCAAAGATATCAATAATGCCCAGGACAGGAATCATTTTGATTATATCTTTGTCGGTGAATCTGACTTTGATATGTTCAAGCCGGATTCTTTTAAGTCCCTGGCAGAAAATTTCAGGAAATATAAGGGGATTTGATGGTCCCCCTTATTTCCTATACTCCACTTTCACCTTTCTGTCACCATAATGCGGCTTCAGCGTGAGCGTGCCATGATCCGGCCCATCGACAATGCGGATCTTTTTGGCTACCCCCGGCATCAGATCAAAGTAGTTGTCGCTGAAAAGCCAGCCGAAGGGGTTACCGTCACATTCACCTAAAATCTCGACGCAGCGGGCAAAGCGATCCGCAGTAACGGTGAGCACGCCGTTCTGATATTCCGCCTTTAGTGAGGCGTCGGGGAATTTAAGGCGCCGTTCCTGGGTAACATAATCAATACAATCGCTCACCGGTTTTCCCGACCCGTCAAAAAGCCGGGCGTTCAGTACCGTGTCCTTGGGGAAGAAGTAACAGAGTTCCGTCAAATCAAAGATGATCCCCGATTCTCCCTGTCCCATGGAAACAGTAAAACTTTTTTCCGCAATATACTTTTCCGTTGGAAGGTGATAGAGAAAGACCTTTACTTCCCCTGAAAAATTCTCCCCCGAATCATTGCAGAGCCATAAACGGATGGTGTCCTGCTTGTTGAAACAGAGCAGTAATGGCTGCATACCGCGAAGGGTGGTGTAATAGGGGATAAAGGCTTCCTGAAAAAAATCTATCACCGCGCAGTAGATCTTCGGCCAGGTGTCAAGGAGTTTACAGGACATGAAACCCTTGGAACGTTTTGACTGGGGAACATTACCATTTGCGCTGCCCATGCGGACATGTTCAAGTTCTTTTCGCAGATCCTTGCCGTATCCAGCGGCAAAGCGGTAGATAAGCTGCTCCGGGGTATCGGCGTCATAAAATTCCCAGTAGGGGCCGGTCTTGATTTCCCCCTTGTGCTGATGGCTGGTCCGCTCCGCCCAGTTTTCCGGAAAGGGGAAATGATCTTCATGGCGGAATTTTCCGTCATAACCTTTCGGCCAGAGCTCCCCTTTTACAAAACGCCGCAGACTGTGAATCACAGGCGGCGCAGTGCGGATACATTCGCTGGTGAAATTGGGGTATTCCTCGTAGGGA
>BOBW01000143.1 GCA_026002595.1 Spirochaetia bacterium
GGCCTATATCAAGAACGAAAAAGAGGTTAACGAAGGAAAGCTGCCGGTGAGCGAACTCGGTATCAAGGCCCTTTCGGACACCCGGATCGAAATCAAGCTGGTTGCCCCCAACGCCTTTATCAATGTGGAACTTTCCAACACCCTCCTTGCCCCGGTAAGCAGGAAATTCGCCGAGGAAAAGGGCGCCAATTACGGCCTTAACGCGGATAACCTTCTGGCAAGCGGCCCCTTCGTTCTTACCAACTGGAACGGCACGGACATCTCCTGGAAATTTGTCAAGAATCCCTATTACTGGGACGCAAAAAACGTCTATTTTGACGAGATCAATGTGCAGGTCATAAAGGAACAGGCCACCGGCGTAAACCTCTACGAAGCGGGCAAACTGGACGCGGTTGAAATATCGGGGGAGTACATTTCTGTGTACCGGGGTACCCCGGACCTGGTGAGCATTCAGACCCTCAGGCTGACCAACCTTGAAATGGGTATCAGCGCCGACAAGAATTTGCAGAACATCAATCTGCGGAAGGCCCTGCTCCTGGCGGTTAACCGGGAGGAACTTTCCTCCGCCATCCTCAACGGCAGCGGGATTCCCTCCATTGGGGCCATCCCCAACGGCATTGCGGTAAACCCGACCAACGGCAAGAGCATTCGGGATGACTTCGGCGTACTGGTTTCCTATAATGTTTCCGAAGCCCAGCGGTATTTCGCCCAGGCCCTTAAGGAATTGGGGGTCAGCAGCATCACCCTGCGTTTGGTAACCAGCGATGAGGATGAGGCGATGAAGGTCGGCCAATACCTGCAAAGCCAGTATCAGACCAATCTGCCGGGGCTCAAGATCGATCTGGCCAATGTGCCTGCCTCGGTGCGCTTTGCGGAGATGATGAGCTATAAGTTTGCCCTGGTTCTGGGCGGCTGGACCGGGAACTTCGATCCGGTTTCCTATCCCCGGCAGCATGAAACCAACAACGACCACAACCACAGCCGCTGGTCTTCCCCGGAGCTTACCGCCCTGGTGACGGCCCTGGAAACCACAGACGGTACTGATTTTGCCAAGCGCTGGGAACACCTGCGCGCCGCGAATCAATACATCATGGATAACGTGGTGGTGATTCCCCTGGTACAGGCGGCCAAGACCTTCCTGATCAACCCCAAGCTTACCGGCTATGTTAAGCATGTGCTGGGTACATCCCTTGATGTTACCCGGGCATATTGGAAGTAATATGAACAGATGGTTGCGGTTCATTGCCTATCGGTTGTTTTATATGGCCGTGACCCTCTTTCTCATTATTACGCTTACTTTTTTTCTGATGAATTTTCTTCCCGGGACCCCCTATCAGGACCAGTCCCGGCTGTCCGCCGCCCAGATCCGCATACTGAATGAGAAGTACGGCCTTGCGGCGCCCCTGGGTGAGCGGTACATTACCTACCTGGGCAACATCATCCGCGGGGACCTGGGGGTTTCCCTGCAATTTTCCGATCAAAAGGTAACCACCCTGCTGAAAAACCGCCTTGGACCTTCGGCGCAGCTGGGCATCCAGGCGGTTATTTTCGGCGCGCTGGTGGGGATCATCCTGGGGACCATTGCCGCCATGAAGCAGAACACCTGGATCGACACCTTCTGTTCCCTTTTTGCCATTGTCGGGCGCTCGGCCCCCAATTTCGTCATTGCGGTGCTGCTCCAGGCCGTGTTTGCCGTCAGTCTTAAACTGCTGCCCATCGGGCTCTGGAACGACGGCTTCCGTTCCACCATACTCCCCACCCTGGCCCTGTCCATTTCGCCCATGGCGGATTCGGCGCGGTTCATCCGTACCGAGATGATCGAGGTCCTGGGGAGCGATTACATTGAGCTGGGGCGGGCCAAGGGCATGAGCGAGGTCCGGCTGGTGCTGACCCACGGCCTGCGCAACGCCCTTATCCCCCTGGTTACCATCATCGGTCCCATGACCGTGGGGCTGATGACCGGCTCCATCGTTATTGAAAACATCTTTGCCATTCCGGGCATCGGGGAACAGTTCACCAAATCGATACTTTCCAACGACTATTCCACGATAATGGCGGTTACCATACTTTTTTCAACCTTGCTGGTGACGGTGATCTTCCTCATGGATATCCTGTACCAGCTTATTGATCCCCGTGTCAGGGTGGGAGGGCGGCATTGATGTCGGCTGAAAATATCCCCAACGAACTTTTCCGGTTTCGGAATCCGGTTTCTTTGACAGGGGCATCGGGGGCCGGGGCAACGGCATTGCCCAATGCCATGCCGCTCCCTCCAAAAGTAGCCTCCCTGACCTTTACCCAGGATGCCTTCCGGCGATTGCGGAAAAACAGGGCAGCCCTGGGGTCTCTGGCCGTGCTATTGGTCATCATCCTTACGGCCTTTCTTGCGCCGGCACTGGCTCCCTATGACCCCAACGAACAGCATGTTCCCCACGCGAACCTGCCCCCCCGGATTCCGGGCTTTTCCGTCAAGGGCCTGAACGGGTACGCGCAGATGCGGGGAGTGTGGATCGACCGCTATGCCGCCGCAGAGGTGCCTGACACCCTTAATTATCTTTTAGGCACCGATGAATACGGCAGGGACATCCTTTCCCGTTCCCTCTACGGAACCCGTATCTCCCTGACCATCGCCGTTATCGCCGCTTTTCTGGACCTTACCATCGGGGTATGCTACGGCCTTGCGAGCGCCCTGAAAGGGGGCCTTACCGACACGGTATTGCAGCGCATTCTGGAGGTGATCAACGGGATTCCCAGCCTGGTGCTGGTGGTGCTGATGCTCCTCATATTCAGTCCCGGCATGGTTTCCATCATCCTTGCCCTGACCCTTTCGTCCTGGATACCCATGGCCCGTATGGTGCGGGCCCAGACCCTGCGGATCAAGAACCTGGAATACGTGCTTGCCGCCAGGGCCCTGGGAACTTCTTCGGTGAAGATCGCACTTTTCCACGTTCTGCCCAATATCGCCGGCATCGTGGTGGTGCGGACCATGTTTTCCATTCCCACGGCCATCTTTTTTGAGACCTTTTTGAGCTTTATCGGGGTGGGGATGAGGATACCCAATGCCTCTTTGGGAACCCTGCTCAACGGCGGCTACAAGGTGTTCCGCATCTTCCCCTGGCAGATGTGGATTCCCTCGATCATCCTCTGCGTTATCATGCTGGCCTTCAACCTCTTTGCGGACGGCCTGCGGGACGCCTTCGACCCGAAAATGAAGGATTGACGGATGGCAGAAAACGCGGCGCGCCTTGAGGTGAAAGATCTTTCGGTCTCCTTTTCAACCTTTGCCGGAACGGTCCGGGCGGTGC
>BOBW01000144.1 GCA_026002595.1 Spirochaetia bacterium
TTTTCGGGCATTTTCTATGAGTTCTTGTATGTCTATCTTTTGCTTGTTAATTCCCCTTTCCCTTCCCTCGTTTTAGTATACCCTATGCGCTTGATCTTTGTGAAGTGGTTTATGGCTGAATGGTTACAAAGAAATATAGCGATATTATTTGGTTTCTTGCAGATTAATAGTTATTTATTATCTTTTTATTATATAGATGTTTTACAACATATAATTGATTAAGAAATAATGGGGTACGGGCAAACTGCACATAACATACGCTATGCGAAATTGGGCTTGAAATTTTCGAAGCAATCTGGCCGCATCCTTGCGGCCAGAGGAAAAAACCAATTAAAATATGCTTAAAAACCCTTGACAAGGCATACTTTTTTATGATATTATATGTAATGGATGATATTTATGAGAACTACCCTGGATTTACCTGACACATTAATATCAGAGGCCATGGAAATAACCAATATTTCCACAAAAAAAGACGTTGTTATGATGGCGTTGGAGAATTTAATCCGTGCGGAAAAGATTAAAGGCATTAAGAATTATGCTGGAAAAATCGATCTTGGGATTGATCTTGAGAAGATGAGGAAAAGATGAATAATATATTAGTGGATTCATCGGCATGGATTGAATATTTCAAAACCCATAAAGACTATGCCTTTATTGATGATCTGGTAGACAATAATTCAATATGCACCAATGATTTAATATTGACAGAACTATTGCCGTCAATTATTCATAAAAAAGAGAAACATTTAATAGTATTGTAAAATATGATATTGAAATTGATTGGAAAGAATTACAGGATATTCAGGTAATGAATTATAAACATGGATACAATGATATAGGAATTACCGATTTGGTAATAGCACAAAATTGTTTACAGAACAATTTAACACTCATGGCACGGGATAAACATTTTAATGAAATGGCACAATATTTACCATTGAGAATATATACATCAAAATAAATAAAAGAAAAAAGCCCGCCCGCCGTCCATGCTAAACTTAACCCACAATTTCTCCCAATAAAGCCTCTTTGAATACCGTAAGAATATGCAGCGCATTAAGCCCACGCCATACTGTTTTCAATCCCGGCGGCCCATGACTCGGCGCACGCCTTGGTCAGCCCAGACGGCCAAGATAATCAACCGCTTCTTTCATAATGTATGGTTCCTTCGGGTCTTCCATTTTGTGGTTAGCAGCGCGGTACAATATTTTCCATTCATTTTCTTCAAAAATTACCGCGCAGGATATATCGGGACTGACTCTCGCCAGATAGGTGATGTACATAATCTTTGCGACGATTATATAGATTAACATCGTTATTTTATCCAATGTCAGCTCCTGTATCTTTTCAATAGTACAACAGCAGGGAAATAACATTGCTATCCGATTCCCGCTCAAGAATACAATCGTATTCAAAAGCAGTATCGCCGAGTATGGTAAACCGATGAGACCGCCGCTGCCCCTTATATACCAACCGCTTTTTATCCCCCCGCAAGGTAAACCCTTCATCATCAGGATGGATAAAGCAAAGGCCGCAGGCCCGCCGATTGATAAAACCAATAATAATACCAAACATAATTACAGAAGCCGCAACTCCCGCAATTATCCCCTTAAAAAAATTCGTCATAGATTTATCCCCCGGAACCGCTGCCTTCCCTCCGCCACCGGGAAATAACTTTAAGCCCAAAGACAAAGCCCTTTTTCCCAAAATGATCAGCAGTTCCTTCGTCGTATGCTCCCAACTCGGCCTGTCGGATTGCAAAATGAGGAATAAAGAACGAGAATGTAATTTGACTATGCCGATGTTTAGCCTGTTTACAGCGTCACCTTAAAAACACTCCCTGTTTCGGCGCTCTCCGCTCGAATATCTCCGCCGTGGGCGTGAACAATGGCGGCGGCTATAGTCAGCCCGATACCCGCCCCGCCGGTGCTGCGGTTACGTGATTTATCGGAGCGATAGAACCGTTCAAATACGTGGGGCAAATCTGTTTCCGGTATGCCGATACCGGTATCGGCAATGGAAACCTCCCACTCTGCGCCGGGATCGGCGGCCCCTTTGACACGAACGGTAACACTCCCCCGGTCGGTATATTTTACGGCATTGGATAACAAATTGATAAAAACCTGTTTAAGCCGGTCATAGTCGGCATTTACAATGAAAGCACAAACCTTCGGTTTGTGTTCGATTCCAGTTTCAAGGTTAGCTTCGCTTTCAACGCTTTCCATAAGATCAAGTTTTATTTCAATGCCCTTTTCAATGGCGGCGGCTTTGAATTGTTCCGCCGTTATGCGTAAAAGTGAGCCAAGATCAAATTCAGTTTTGTTGAGCGTAATGGTCTCCCACTCAAGGCCGGTGAGAATTTTCAAATTCTCAATCAAACCGGCAAGGCGTATGGTTTCCTCAAGACAGCTTTCAAGATGTTCCCTGTCGGGTTTATACACGCCGTCTATCATGGCCTCAATGCCGCCCTGCAAGCAGGTAAGGGGGGTACGCAGTTCATGGGCTATATCGCTGGTGAGCTGCTTTTGCCGGCGTTCAGCCTCTTCCAGTTCGGCAGCCAGACTGTTGATTGAAAAGGCCAGTTCCCCAAGTTCTTTTGTTTTATAGTTATCATCAATCCGAATGATCGGCTTCCCGCTTGCTCCCCCGGAATGGGCGGCCCATGTTCCATGGGCTTGCGCTATTTGCCGGGCAGCCTCGGCGGATTTGTTGACAGGCCGGGCAATGGCACGGGAAAGAACAATTGAAATCATAAAACTTGCAAAGGTCAGAATAATCGTAGCCATAACCAAAAGCCGGTTAATCGAAGTTAAAAACGCACTTTCCGTTTCACTGTAAAAAAAGGGGCCGTAGGTTTCAATACTAACGGTTCCCACGGTTCTGCCGGGAACCCAGCCTGAGCGAACGGAAGTGAGCGAAGGTTCCCCTCCGGGAAAACGCACCGGGTACTGGTCTCTCCGCAGTGCGCCGCCAGAAAAACCGAAACGTCCTTCCATACGATCGGCAATATCATTGAGTACCATCGTACATTCCTGCATATCGCAGGAACGGGCGTCCCACACAAGGCCGCCTTCTTCATCTTCCACGGTTACGATATAGCCCTCATGGACAAAGTACATACCCATCGCCTCAAGGGTAACAGTGTCAAAACTCCGACTCATGGGGTGGTACAGCAACTGATTCCTTGCGAAAGGGTAAGCGAACATTTTGACAGCCAGCTTCATCTGCCGGTCAGTACGGGAAGCATCTGCAATTTCAAGCAGGAAGCATCGGAACTG
>BOBW01000145.1 GCA_026002595.1 Spirochaetia bacterium
CGCCATGGCATCCCATGACATTACCTTTGTCAACATCGTGCAGACCGCCAAGGTGAGCGGCCTGGAACAGTTTCCCATCCCCTATTACCTGACCAACTGTCATAATTCCCTCTGCGCCGTTGGCGGCACCATCAATGAGGACGATCACCTCTTCGGGCTTTCGGCGGCAAAAAAATACGGCGGCGTCTATGTGCCCCCGCACCTCGCGGTGATCCATTCCTTTATCCGGGAAAAGGCTGCGGGCTGCGGCAGAATGATCCTGGGAAGCGACAGCCATACCCGCTACGGCGCGCTGGGAACCATGGGGGTGGGAGAGGGCGGCGGCGAGCTCGTGAAGCAGCTCCTGCAGCAAAGCTACGACATCGCCTACCCCAGGGTGATTCTGGTGCACATGACCGGCAAACCCCGCAGCGGGGTGGGGCCCCAGGATGCGGCTTTGGCGATCATCGGCGCGGTGTTTAAGGACGGCTTCGCAAAAAACGCCGTTCTGGAATTTGCGGGCAGCGGCATCGCCGCCCTCCCCATGGACTTCCGCGCCGGGATCGACGTGATGACCACGGAAACCACCTGCTGGTCTTCGATATGGGAGACCGACGACACGGTAAAGGATTTTCTCACCATCCACGGCAGGGCTGGGGATTACCAAAAACTCAATCCCGATGCCGCTGCCTACTACGACGGCCTTATAGAGGTTGACCTTTCCGCAATCAAGCCCATGATCGCCCTGCCTTTCCACCCCAGCAATGTCTTTGAAATCGACGCCCTCCTTGCCAACCCGGAGGACATTTTCGCCCAGGTGGAAAAGGACGCCGCCGAAGTTCTTGAAAACCCCAATGTGCCCCTCAAACTGCGGGACAAGATTGAAGGCTCAGGCGGTGCCCGCCGTATCCGTGTTGACCAGGGGATCATCGCGGGCTGCGCCGGGGGAACCTTCGACAACATCATGGCCGCAAACGCCATCTTTGCAAATGGCGCCGGGCGCCTTTCACGCGGCGCGGCGGCGGGTGCGGGCAGCACCGGCGGCGCAATCAATATCCCCGGCGCGTTTTCCCTGGCCGTATACCCCGGCAGCCAGCCGGTGATGCTGGAGCTTGCAAAGAACGGCGCCCTTGCGGAGCTTATCGCCGCAGGGACCGTGATCCGCACCGCCTTCTGCGGCCCCTGTTTCGGCGCGGGGGACGTGCCCGCCAATAACGGCCTTTCCATCCGCCATACCACCCGGAATTTCCCCAACCGCGAGGGCAGCAAGCCCATGAACGGCCAGATCGCCTCGGTGGCCCTTATGGACGCCCGGAGCATCGCCGCCACCGCCCTCAACGGCGGCTATCTCGCTTCGGCGGAATCACTCGGTTTTGAAGAAAAAATCGTGCCCTATCATTACGATGACGGCCCCTACCGGACACGGGTCTATAACGGCGCGGGAAAGCCGGAAAAGGCCGCGGAACTGGTCTACGGCCCCAACATCACCGACTGGCCGTCAATGCCCGCTCTGGGTGAAAATCTGCTCTTAAAAATTGCTGCCTTTATTACCGATCCGGTCACCACCACCGATGAACTCATCCCTTCCGGGGAAACTTCGTCCTTCCGCTCAAACCCCCAGGGCCTCGCCGAATACACCCTTTCCCGCAAGGACCCCGCTTATGTGGGCAAGGCCAGGGCGGTGCGTGATGCCGCGGAAGCGCTGCTTGCGGGAAAGGCCCCTGATGAAACTCTGCCGGAATTCGCCGCCATTCTTGAAGGGATACGAAGTATCCCCGGCTTTGCAGAAATCAGCCCAAAAGACATTCAGCTCGGTTCCGCCCTGTTCGCCCGCAAGCCCGGCGACGGCAGCGCCCGCGAACAGGCCGCAAGCTGCCAGCGGGTGCTGGGGGGCGCGGCCAACTTTGCCAACGAATATGCCACCAAACGTTATCGTAGCAACCTGATCAACTGGGGCATCCTCCCCTTCAGCCTTGCGGGGTCGCCGCCCTTCAAAAACGGCGATTATGTGTTTATCCCCGGCATCCGGCAGGCAGCCGCGGATGCTAAAGACGCGGTGGAGGCTTATGTCATAGTTAACGGCAAGGCCGCCGCCTTTACGCTGAAGGTCCCGGAACTCAACCCCACGGAAAAGGAGATCGTCCTTGCGGGGAGTTTGATAAACTTTAACAGGAATAATCCCGGCTTGAAAAAGTAGGATAAAAAAGCCGCCTCAGGGAACCCTGGGTTCCCGTTTCCGGAAGTGGCAGGATCAAGGGCTCCTGGCAGACTCAAGCGCTTCCTCCGCGGCTTCCAAAAACTGATTATAGGCGATGGTTGCCCCGCTGACCGCATCTATCGCGTTCAAATCACGGGTTTCCTCGTATTGCTCCGCATATCGCTTCATGGCGCGTACCGCAAGCTGGGCCTTTTCATAAAAATCCCTGTTGGTAATTTCCCCGTTCACCTTGCCGTAATCTTCGCCCTTAACCGTTCCGTCCTTCTGCCATGTCACAAAATCACAGGCGGCTATGTTCCCGCCTGTAACCGTAAGGGTAATTTCACCATACGCCCCCATATCATCGGCGCTGCTTTTCCCCCGGTACACCCCGTCGCTTAAAACCGCCCTGGAACAGGATGACAGTAATACTGCGGCGCCAAAAGCTGCGACACGCCATTTTAGTTTCATATAATCACTCCTTTATCCTGTTTTCGGTAATCCGTGCAATGTGTCCGTGTTCCAGTACCACCGTCCGTTCCGCGTCCTCCGCTACTTCCGGGTCGTGGGTTACCACAATAATGGTGCTGCCCTCACGGTGAAGCTGCTTAAAAATATCGATAACGATACGCTCATTCGCCTCGTCAAGATTGCCGGTGGGTTCATCGGCGAGTATCAGTTCGGGGTAATTGATAAGCGCCCGGGCAATGCAGACCCTTTGCTGCTCACCCCCCGAAAGCTGGCGGGGCAGATGCTTTGCCCGGTCCGCAAGTCCCACTTGCTCAAGTGCGGCCATTGCTTCCGCTTCGTCGGGCATACTGTGGTAATACTGCGCGGCCATTACGTTTTCCAGCGCCGAAAGGTACTGTACCAGGTGGAACTGCTGGAAGATAAGGCCAATTTTTTCCCGGCGGATACGGGTAAGCCCCTTCGCGGTTTCTTTGGAAATATCCCCGCCGTCAAGAAAAACCGCGCCTGATGTCGGCTTATCCATACAGCCGATGATGTTCATCATCGTTGTTTTGCCGGAGCCGGAGGGCCCCATGATGGCAAGCCATTCGCCTTTCTGTACCTGCAAATCAATGGATT
>BOBW01000146.1 GCA_026002595.1 Spirochaetia bacterium
CTTCTATTAATAAAGACAGAATGATGCTGGTGCTCACCAGCGACCACATCATCCAGAGTCTGGAACAGTTCAGGGCGGACGCGGCGGCAGCGGCGGACGCCGCCGGGCAGAAAAGGCTGGCGGTTTTCGGCATTCCCCCGAAAAGTCCCGATACGGGCTTTGGGTACATCGAAGCCGGGGAAGCTCTGCCCCGCTCTGTTGCTGCGGAGTCGGCAGCCGGGCCTGGGGCCTTCGCGGTCAGATCCTTCCGGGAAAAACCGGATCAGGAGACGGCGGAAAAATTCCTTGCCGACGGGCGCTTTTACTGGAATTCGGGGATGTTCGCCTTTTCCTTACAATTCATGCTTGATGAATTCCACCGCAATGCAAACGAGGTGATGGCCCCTTTTGAAAAACTCACCGCCCCCGGCGAAAGCGCCTACCGCACGGAACAGGGCCTGCAGATTTTGGAAAACTGGCCGGGCCTGGACAAGGCCTATGGTGACACGAAAGCCATTTCCTTCGACTACGCCATTGCCGTAAAATGCGAAAACACCGCCATGGTCCGGGCAAACTTCAACTGGACCGACATCGGTAACTGGGACGAATACGCCCGGCTTCTTGAGGGCCAGGGGCCTCTGGACGCCGGCAGCGAAGTGTACCGCTCCGGCGCGGAGGACTGTTTTGTGGATTCGGACATCCCCGTGGCCCTTGCCGGGGTTGAGGGCCTTATTGTCACGGTCCGCTCCGGCAGGGACGGCGGGCCCCCTTCGGTGCTGATCCTCAAAAAAGGGGAATCCCAACGGCTGCGGGAAATCGTGGATCAGATTAAGGCAGCGGGGCGCACAGAATTACTGTAATGCAGACATAAAACCTTCAATATGTTACATTGAGCTTATGGGCATAAAAGCAGACACGGCGCTTGGCAGCGGTACCGGCAGCGGCACTGCCTTTTATAAAACTCTTGTAAGGCTTGCCCTGCCCATATCCCTGCAAAACCTTATCGCCTTTGCGGTGAATTTTGCCGACAACCTCATGGTCGGCAGGCTGGGGGATCTGGCCATATCCGGGGTGTTTATCGGCAACCAGATCCATGCCATGGTTCAGCTCATAACCATGGGGATCGGCGCATCCCTGGTTATTCTGGGTACCCAGTACTGGGGCAAACGGGACATCAAAAGCATCCGCTCATTAACGGTCATATGCCTCTGGGTCAGCCTCCTGGCCGGCCTGGTATTCAGCCTGCTTACGGCCATCTTCCCCGTTTTTACGGCAGGGCTTTTTTCCAACAAAAATGATGTGATCGACACCGCCGCATCCTATGTACGGATTGTGGGTATTTCCCTTGTATTTTTTACCGTCTCCCAGGTGCTGATCTCCTCCCAGCGCTGCGTCGAAAAGGTACGCTTCGGCATGAATATCGCGCTGGTGACATTGGGCATCAATATCGGGCTGAACTATATCCTGATCTTTGGGAAGCTGGGCTTCCCCGCCATGGGGGTTGTGGGCGCGGCCCTGGCCACCCTGATCTCCCGGATCATCGAATGCGCCATCGCGGTGATCTACATCTTCGGCTTTGACAAACGGATAGGACTCGCCCTGAAGCACATGAAGAAGCTCGACCGGTTCCTGGGCTTTTCCCTGATCAAGTACGGCGCGCCGGTGGTGGCCGGGGACATTGTCTGGGCGATCAACTCCTTTGCTTATACCGCCATTGTGGGCCGCTTTACCGCGGACATCATCGCATCCTTCAACATCGCCGGGATGATGAACACCCTGGTGTATATCTGGATGTCCGGCCTCGCCGGGGCGGTGGGGATCATGACCGGCAAGCTGGTGGGCTCCGGCGCCACTGTGGCGGAGATTAAACCCCACGCCCGCCGGGTGCAGCGTTTCTTCCCCTGCGTGGGACTTTTTACCGGCCTCTTCATCTTTTTTGCCAGGGACCTGCTCATCAGCCTGTACAGCATAAGCCCCGATGCGGTGATTGTGGCCCGGCAGCTCATGGCCGTGCTGGCCATTACCATGGTGGGCACATCCTACCAGATGCCGGGCCTTGGGGGCCTGGTCAAGGCCGGGGGCAATATTTCCTTTGTGTTCAAAAACGATTCCATCTTCGTATTCCTCGTGGTGATCCCCTCCTCGATCATCGCCATGGTCCTCAAGGCCCCGGCCTGGGCGGTGTTCCTTTGCCTTAAGTGCGACCAGATCCTCAAGTGCTTTGTGGCGGTGGTGGTGATAAACAGGTTCCGGTGGATTAAGAATTTGACGGAGGGGTAAGGGAGCGGGAAGAACGGAACTATTGTAAAGGCCGAAGGCCCTCAACCTCCCATTAAATAAAGAACAACACCGCCTGCAAGGGCTGTAACAGCAATAATAAGTGATACAAGCGGGAGTAATTTCTCCGATTTACCTGCCAATAATAAATTGAGATTTTTTACATCATCATCAAGCCGCTCTATCTCGATTTTCTGAGCTTCAATACGTTCACCCATCTCCTGGGAGGCCCTTTGCAAACTTTCAAGAAGTGCATCCTGTTCTTTATCTTTTTTTGCCCTTGTGTGCAATTCTTTGTCATGCCTCTTTTCTGCTGCCTCGTAAGCCTTCAACTGTTCATCGCGCTGCTTATCTTTCAGAGACAGGGCTTTAACTTTCTTGTCGTGATTAGCTACCTTTTCCGCATGAACCTTAAGCTCTTCATCGCGCTGTTTGTCCTTAAGGGATAGGACTTTCAATTCCTTGTCGTGTTCCTGTGCAATTTTCGAATGATGGGCTTGTTTACTCAGAATGTCCTCTCGTTCCTTTAACTGCCTGACGACATTCATTATTTCCTGACTGACCAGTTCTGACAATTTTCCTTTTGACGCCCCTTTCAGTTTTAACTCCAACTGGCGCACAATAGTTCTATTGTTGGCAATATTTCCAATACCCAATGCAAGCAAAAACTTTGAAAACTCGGCAAGCTTTTTCTGAAACTCAAAGGAAATTTTTTGAGCTTCCGCCTCAGACGCAACCGCGTCTGCCAAATCTACTTCTGCCTTTTGCAATTCTTCTATCGCGGCTTTCTTTTTGAACCAACCGGCAGACATACTCCTTGCCTTCTTTGCTGAGTTTGTTGCCCTGTCGGCAGCCTGTGCTACCTTGTCAACACTTTTACTCAATTCATTAAGTTTTTCGATCTGACCTTGAATGACTATCGGCAGGTCTTTTTCGTCAACCC
>BOBW01000147.1 GCA_026002595.1 Spirochaetia bacterium
CTATTTTGTTGACTTGGGATGATGAAGCTCAGGTTTGGGTTGCGATAAACGATGAAATTCCCATTGCCCTTAATTCATCCTCTCTGGATGAACTCATGGAGCGGGTGAAGCTGGCTGCCCCTGAAATTCTTGAGATGAACGGCAAACCCTTTGAGCATATACCCCTCCATTTCAAAGCCGATAGGCTCGCTGTAGTTGCATAAATGGCGGAGTATGAAAAAAAGGTACGGGCGAAGCTGTCTGAAAACGGCTGTATCTTTCAACGTCATGGAAAGGGGGATCATGATGTTTGGTATAGTCCACTTTCAAACAGGAATGTCATTGTCGATGGGAAAATACCTTCCCGCCATACCGCTAACGCAATTATGAAACAAGCGGGCATCAAATTCCATTTTTAAGGAAGTGAGCCGGTTCCAAAATTAAGAATTTAACCACGAACAACACGAACTAAATGATCTTTTTGGTGTGGTTCGTGTTGTTCGTGGTTAATTAAATTCTATTAATGAAATCGCCGATGCCTCATCGGAAAAACACAGGAAGATGCAGGGATTGCTTGAAAAATATGTCCAACATCCATCATGGGTATCGTCAAATCGGTCTTTGCACACCAACGGAGGTATTGGAATATGACGAAAGTTACTACAACTAAAGAGTCCAACAAGTTTACGGATGAAGAGAAGGCAATCCTCAGGCGGCTCCGCGCCCTCCGGGCAAAGCGGTCAAAGGAAATGGAAGGTATGACCCGGGATGAAGTATATGAGTATATCCATAATATTGAACTTGAAACCCAGGCCAGACTCGCCGCCGAACACCGCTGAATTCTACCCAGGATCCTGTAAAAAACAATAGTTGTATTGATCCGCCATCCATGCGGGCGCCCTATATAGGGTATGAAAATATCACTAAAAGCTCCCCTGTCATGGGGAGCGATCAGGCGCCGGGCGCGGGAATATGCCGCCTCGGGCAAAACCCTGGATGTAATGTCGGACATCGTGTTCAAAATCCTCTTTACCGCCGATGATGAAGATTCACGGGAAGCCCTGCGGCTTCTCCTTTCGGACTGTACCCACCGTGCTATCAGGAACATGCAAATACAGAATAATGAAATCCTGCCGGAATACCTTACCGGGAAGACGGTCCGCCTGGACATTCACGCCACCTTTAATGACGGGGAGCAGGCGGATCTGGAAATGCAGATACAAAAGAGTGATGATGATCTCAAGGCGCGGGCTTTACTCCTGGGGGCGAAGCTCCTTGCGGGGCAGCTCAAACGGGGGGTCAAATACCGGGAGACCAAGCGGGTCTACCAGATTTTCTTTCTGAATTGCATCCTGTTCCCCGGAAGTAATAAGGTACCCCGGCGCTACTTTGCCATGGAGGAAGATGAGCATGACAGGTTATCACCAAACCTGGAAATCATCCTCTATGAAATGCCGAAGCTGGAAAAGGTGGTCCGGGCCTATTTTGAAGGGAAGGCGGATCTGAAAAACTTGTCAAAAGAGCAGAAATGGTGCATATTTTTTAGGTATAAAAACAATGAAAGGATGGAGCCCTTAATACAGGAGCTCTGCAAACAGGAGGAAGGGATCATGCGTGCAGACCGGGCATTGGCGAGGATAAGCCGGGATCAGCAGAAATGGGCGCGCGCCTTTTCACGGGAAGTGGGGATCATAGATCACGAGTCCGGGCTATACGCCGCAAGAAAGGTCGGCGAGAAGGCCGGGGAAGAAAGAGCGCATATGGAAATTGCCAGAAACCTGAAAGTTATGGGCGATACTCCTGAAAAAATTGCCGCCGCTACCGGCCTTTCCCCCGAAGAAATCGAAAAGCTTTAGAGCGGTAAACCGGCACAGGCCCCTTCCGTATAAAAAAAGCCCCATCCGCTTTAAACCGGATGGGACCCCTTTTCGTCTGGTATCAGACTAAACTAGAACTTCCAGGTAAAGTTGACCTGGAACTGGTTATAAATCTTAGCACCAATCCCCTTCTCTTTATCAGCGCCAATGTTACCGATTTTGTCAAAAACATTGATCTCGGTATTGGGGCTGAGGGTCAAGGTGGCTTGCGGTTTTACCCAAAGACCATTGCCTTCAAAATAGGTCAGGTTGTTTGAACCCAGGTACAGCTTCCCGGTGATAATAGGAGTCACAACGTACTCTGCGCCAAGTTCAAAGGCGAGTGCGGATGCTTTGTCGTCAGGGTCATCTATATCTACTATCCAGCCTGTATCTCCGAGCAGTTGCCCGGCCTTCTTCTGATCAAGAGTGGCCTCAAAAATCTTTCCGGCCTTCTCATTATTAGCCTCAAAAATCACTTTACCGTTTACGCTTAGGGCATTTTTGGTAAAAGCTACTTTCGGACCAACTTTGATGTAACCGGTATTCCCGCTTACATAGCGGAAATCAACTGCGATATTCAGACCCAGGTTGGTAAGCGGAACGCCTACACCGGCGATCAGGTCTACATAACCATCTTGCTTAGGGGTAACGAACGCATCGGGGTCTTGCATCCAAACAGGCTCGGAACTGGGAGTTTCATCGTCGTCAAACCATTCATAGGGTACCGGATCTCCAGCAGCCGTTTCAGGATTTATTTTTGCCGCAACGGCAATCTCGAACACAGGAGCCTTATACAGGGCGCCGAAAGAAATGCTGAAGTTTTTGCTGATATCCTTACCCAAATAAGGATAAGGACTGCCAGTGGTGGTCGTACCATTAAGCAACGGAAGCGCAACACCGAAGTTAAGGCCGTCAATGGGCTTTATTTCAAGACGGGCGCCGCCAACGGCATCAAGGTTGGGATCAAAGGCGTTGGTACTGAGGTTGGCCAGTCCCCATGCGTTGCTGTCAATCTTGCCGGCAACAATCGTGGCTTTATTGTTAAAGAGGTTTACCCAGCCCCACGCCCATGGAATGGTCACAGGACCATCACCGACAGAACCGGCAACACCCTTTAACCGGGCTTTAAATCCCCCGGCCTCGGTTTCCCAGAAAAAATTCAAAAGCGCACGGGCATTGCCGCCGTCATCCTGCCAAAGGCTGACATAGGTAACATCATCATCCTTACCATTCTTGGTCGAAACAGCACTAATACCGCTTGCAATTTCGCCGCTGATTGTCAAACCTTCGCCCAAATCCGCCGCGAAGACCCCCCCGGCAACGAAAC
>BOBW01000148.1 GCA_026002595.1 Spirochaetia bacterium
GTTATATCATGGCAATAGAGAGATATTCCCGGAAGGCTGGTACAGGGTTAACCCCCCAGGAACTGGCAATGCTTGAGGAAGCGGAGAAACGCCCCCAAGTGTATGATGATGATTGCCCGAAGCTTACTCCTCAGCAGCTTGCGGAGTTTCACCCGGTGCATTTTGACAGCATGGAGGAACGGGCGCGGGCCATGCGTGGGGAATCAGAACGCACAACGGCCAAATAATGAAAAAGTACAAAAGTCCTGCTTTAAAGTATATCCACGAAGAAGTAGTTCACTTTTTTAAGAGCGGTATAATACGCTGCCGAAATGAAAGAGGTTGACCAATCCTGTTTTGTATCAACGGCCGGCACTGTCGGCCTCTACCGTGAAACGCTCCCCTGCGGTTGCCGCCGCATCTGCACCCCACGGCCATAACGTCAAATAGAGAAGCTCAAGACATAGAATCCGGCCCATTAGTTTTCAAGTATGGTATACTTCCCCTATAAAAGGGTCTGGATGGACTATGCCATTACCCCCTGTTTGCAAAAAAGGGAAATATGCGTATATTTAAGGCGAAGTGGTTTACCAAATTTGCCCAAAAAGCAAATATTAAGGACACGGACTTAAAAGCCGCTGCCGATCTGATAGACCGGGGGGAAAGCAGCGCCGATGACTTGGGCGGGCATGTTTTTAAACTTCGGTTTGCCAGACCGGGAGAAGGTAAACGTGGCGGGTATCGGTTTATCCTGTTTTTCAGGAAAGGGGAGAAGCTATACTTTTACTTTGCCTATCCCAAGGCAAAGCTGGATAACATAGAGGATGATGAATTAAGGGATTACAAGGCTCTTGCCAAGGCATACCTTGATTTTACCGATGAACAGATAACGGCCCGCTTAAAGGACGGGCGTTTGAAGGAGATAAAATGAAAAAGTACAAAAGTACGGCTGCCAAGGTTATCCACGAATCGGCCATTGACCTCTATAAAGACGGTATAATCACCGAGGCACGTATGAAAGAGTTTGACCAATCCTGTCTTGTATCAACAGCCGACACTGCCGGGGCCTCTACCGTGAAGCGCTCCCCTGCGGTTGCCGCCGCATCCGCACCCCACGGTCACAGCGTCAAATAGAGAAGCCATCGTTTAGCGGAAAGCGAAGAACGGAGCTTATATCTGTATGGAGAGATATTCCCGGAAGGCTGGTACAGGGTTAACCCCCAGGAACTGGCAATGCTTGAGGATGCGGAGAAACATCCCCAAGTGTATGACCATCAGGTGTGCTTATCCATTTGGATGCACACCTGCGTTAAGGTTATGGCTGTTTTACAAGGATAATTTCCGGAAAACCAGGGCCTATGGTACCGGCAGCGAGCTTTAATTTCGTCCCATTCTGATTTATTTTTGCACCGGCAAAAGTGGCCTCGCTTATAGGGTCAGAAGTTGCACCCACCGTTTTCGACATAGAATGGGTGCTGTCATTGAAGTCTCCCCAGCCCTGCCTCCCAAATTCGGTCTTGATCGCAGACCATACGCTGTTTATATTTCCACCGAAAAAAGTCCTCGTTGTTTTCAATGAGTAATCCCGGGTAGATGCGCCTGCATTAACCGTGGCGTTTAGTACGTTATTGGTGGTTAAGCTTATGGTACTGTGTGACCCCGGATTATAGTAGCCTCCGAAAAACTGTTGTACGGTTTCTGATTGATTATTTGTACCTTTCCATGCTCCGTTTATCTGAGCCAAACCGGTAATATCAGCCCAGGTGTCTCCGCTGCCGCCTTCAATTACCGCATTTATCGAAAACTCGTCCCACCAGCCGTTCTTCAGCACGAAAATGTCGTCACTTTTGGTGCCGACAAGATCCTTATCGTACACCTCGATCAGGTCTTCCAGGTTCCAACTGATTTCAAAGCGCACCGCGCTTGCGTCTTCCGGAATATCGATGCCCTCAAAAGGGACGACCAGAGCGCTCTGGCGGGGGGCTATACCTTCAAGGGTGAGATTATCCCATTTGGGGTGAATAATTTCATGCGGATAACCAGGTAAAAGATCATCAGCGTAAATATCATCATAGACTACCATTTTACGGGTGTTCCCCGCGAATATGATGTGATTCAAAGTACCGGTATTAGCAGCCTGATTACCATCAGGAGTTTTAACAGGGTCATTGTTGCAGACCTCAAGCCAGCGGATAACTACACTGCCGTCCGGAGGCGTTTCATTTCCATAACTTCTGTCAAGCCCGGTATAGCCGGCAGGCCAGGGAAACCTTATTTCTGAATGGTAGTATGTTCCATTCCTTGTCATTTCGCCGGGCTGAATCTGGAATAGTAACATATCATAATGACCGCTTGGAATCTCCCCCAGCGTAAGCGTTACGGGATCGGCAAAGTCAAAATCCGGTACCGGGCTTTCCCCGGAAACGAGGGGCACGATTAAGCTGCCGTTTTCGCCGACCAAGGTAAGAGACCCAATGAGCATTTTAGCCTTTGTAGGGGTAATGCTTTGCAATTTAGTCCCAAGAGTACCATAGGCTGTGGCGTAATGTGCAAACGAAGCCGAGTCGGTTACGGGGGTGAACGACCTGAGGATGCCGCCGCCTACCACATACCGGGACGCTACGATATTTGGGCTGGGGCTTGGTGTGGCGCCGGAAAAATTAAACTTGGCGGGTATCGTGCCGCCGCCTGTGCCGCCGCCACCACCCGTGCCGCCACCATCTGGATCGGTGTCACAGCCCGCCAAAACCAAAGCCAACATCAACAAGATGGCGGATAGTACCGCCCCACTTTTTCCTTTTCGTTTCATCATTTGATTTCTCCCTTTGTGTTTAATGTCCGCAGGACAATTATTATTCTGTGTCATAATGACACAAATTTCCTAAAAACCAATCTGGACCTGCCCCGGCCCGGTAGACAAAAGTTAAACCATAAAGAAACTCAATAAGGAGATGAATATTATTTTGCTGCGGGTATTCAAAAATTTTACAAAAGTTCTGATAAAAGGGAGCAATAAATGATAAAATAATAGCACTGCATATAGTGACGTTATACGACAGTAACTGCTACATACGGGGAGTTTAAGGGAGCGTAGAGATATGTTTGCAATTAAGGGCATTTATGACGGGGGTACGTTTACTATGGATAGGCCTATGCCGGTAGCCGGAAA
>BOBW01000149.1 GCA_026002595.1 Spirochaetia bacterium
GGGGATGGAGGAGCCGCAGGGATTCAGCAAGCACATCCAGGAGCACCGTTGTTGCCCGGTCCTTTTCATCATCTGAGCCGGAACGGAGGGAAAGCTTGGTAGCCTCCACATACCAGTCGCAGAAATCGTTCCAGAAGTACTCGTAGGCGCACTGGGCGGCGTCATTGTAGCGGTAGGAGAGAAGGGCCTCGGTCATGGCCTTTGCCGCCCCGTTGAGCCGGGAATAGATCCATGCGTCCACCGGGAGGAGCGCCGGGGCCTTGACCAGTTCCCGGCCTTCCAGGTTCATCAATATATAACGGCTGGCGTTCCAGATTTTATTGGCGAATTTGGAGCCCAGCTTGAAGGACTCCTTGTCCACCAGCAGGTCCTGCCCCTGGGCGCACATAAAGGCCAAGGTGAACTTGAGGGCGTCCGCGCCGAACTCGTCCACCAGTTCCAGGGGGTCAATGCCGTTTCCCAGGCTCTTGCTCATCTTGCGGCCCTGCTTGTCCCGGATAAGTCCGTGGAGGTAGATGTCCCGGAAAGGGGCCTTGCCGGTAAACTCAAGCCCCGCCATGATCATCCGGGACACCCAGAAGAAGATGATGTCGTAGGCGGTGACTAAGGCGGTTGTCGGGTAAAAAGTTTTAAGATCGACCGTATCCTCAGGCCATCCCAAAGTACTAAAAGGCCAGAGCCAGCTGGAGAACCAGGTGTCAAGCACATCCGGGTCCTGCCCAAGATTTTTTGAACCGCAGTGGGGACACACTGAAACATCCGTCCGGGAGACGATGATCTTGCCGCAGTCCTTACAGTACCAGGCGGGGATGCGGTGGCCCCACCAGAGCTGGCGGCTGATGCACCAGTCCCGTATATTTTCCATCCAGTGCTGGTAGGTGTTTTCCCATTTTTTGGGATAAAAGACGATCTCCCCTTTCCGCCATGCGGAGAGGGCCTTTTCCGCCAGAGGCTTCATTCTGACAAACCACTGTTCCGAAAGGAAGGGCTCTATCACCGTATGGCAACGGTAACAGTGGCCCACCGCATGGGTAATATCCTCGTCCCGGATAAAAAGTCCCGCCGCCGTAAGGTCTTCCAGAACCGCCGCACGGGCGGCCTTCACGGTCAGGCCCCGGTACTCTTCCGGGACCGCATCGTTGAGTTTTCCATCGGGGGTGAGTATGTTAATCACCGGGAGATCGTGGCGCCTAGCCACTTCCCAGTCGTTGGGATCATGGGCGGGGGTGATCTTCACCACCCCGGTGCCGAATTCCCGATCCACATAAGTGTCGGCCACCACGGGGATGTCCCGGCCGGTGAGGGGAAGCTGTACTTTTTTTCCCACCAAAGCCGTGTACCGGGGATCCTCAGGATGGACCGCCACGGCGGTATCCCCCAGCAGGGTTTCCGGCCGGGTTGTGGCGATCTCGATAAATGCAGTACTACCGACAATCGGGTAGCGGATATGGTACATCTTGCCGGGGGTGTCCTCGTGCTCAACTTCGTCGTCAGAAAGGGCAGTGCCGCAGGAGGGACACCAGTTGACCAGATAGTTGCCTTTATATAGAAGATCCCGTTCATAGAGGGTGACAAAGATCTCCCGGACCGCCTTTGAAAGGCCCTCGTCCAGGGTAAAGCGCTCCCGGGACCAGTCCACGCTGGCCCCAATCCGGGCAAGCTGCCGGGAGATTATTTCATGGTGTTCGTTTTTGACCTTCCAGGTTTCTTCGACAAATTTTTCCCGCCCCAGGTCGTGCCGGGTCTGGCCTTTGGCCTTGAGCCGCCGTTCCACCACGTTCTGGGTGGCAATCCCCGCGTGATCGGTGCCTGGCACCCATAAAGTCGGCTCCCCCCGCATACGGTGAAAACGGACCACAATGTCCTGGAGGCTGTTGTTAAGCCCATGGCCCAGATGGAGAACGCCGGTAACATTGGGAGGGGGAATGACCACCACAAAGGGCGTTTTGCCGCCTGCTGAACCGGCCTTTCCCGCCGCAGGCTTGAATGCCCCGCTTTCTTTCCAGTGGGCATAGATCCGATCCTCAAAAGTTTTGGGGTCAAAGGCTTTTTCAAGCTCAATCGCCTTCATTTTGTCTCCTCAATGTATGGGGTAAGCATAACTTATTAGCAGAAAGTGTGCAATTATTCATTTCGGCCCATCAGCAATTCTCAGGTTCTTTAAGACGGTGCGAACTACTGTTCGCCATTATGCTCGTTTTCTATCTCCACATACAGATAATTCACCGTATACTCCACTGAAATGTGACGGTTCTATTCGGTCCAACAGCTCCCGTATCTCGCGGACCGTAGGTCCGATATCACAGGGTATTTCCCTTACCCCCAGCAGCGTTTCTACATTATTCCGCTTCCGTTTCTCCTTCATCGCCCATCAGTATATCATCCTTTTTATAAATGAGAATTGCTGGAGCTGTTGAAAAACCACCGAGGGGTAGACTAGGCCCCAAAAACTCCGCTATACTGGCAAAAATCGAAATTCAAGCGAGGAAGATATGATTCGAGGCGGCGATATTGTAAAAGGGAGCTGTTTGCTTCAAAAGGGGCAGCCCTATCTGGTGGTTGACCGGGAATTCCACAATCCCGGAAAAGGGACCGCCGTTGCCCGGATAAAAATGAAGAGCATCAAGGACGGTGCGGTGCTGAGCCTGACCATCCCCACCCAGCAGGAAGTTGAAGACGCCACGGTGGATGTCCACACCTGCCAATATCAGTACGCGGATGCGGATAACTACCACTTTATGAACAACGAGTCCTATGAACAGTACGAGGTGCCCATTGCCGGTATGGAGGACAAGAAGCTCTACCTTAAGGACGGCGATTCCTACGAGCTCACCATCTGGGAAGAAAAGGTCATCGACATCAAGATCCCCTACAAGGTGACTTTTACCGTGGCGGAAAGCGAAAACTACGTGAAGGGCGACACGGTCTCCGGCGCCACCAAGCCCGTCACCACCGAGACAGGGCTGACCGTGCGGGTGCCCCTCTTTATCAAGCAGGGGGAAAAGATCCTCGTCAACACCGAAACCAACGAATATGTGGAGCGGGTCAATAGCTAGTATCATTGAACCCTATGTATCCAAGGAAGTTCCGTTCAGGTTTCGCGGGATAGATTTCAGCTTTGCCC
>BOBW01000150.1 GCA_026002595.1 Spirochaetia bacterium
CCGGCAACGCTCCCGGCTCTACCGGGAAACCATGGCGGCTATTACCGGGGCACCCTCAGCTGATCCGGGCGGAGCGGCCGGGCCGGCTATTGAATCCCCCCAATCCTGGGCCTATAACCGGCTCGAAAATTTTACCGATGAGCAGGGCAGGGTTATTCCCTTCGACGAACTGTACCGGAAACGGGAAGGGTTCTGCATTGCCCTGGCCCGGTTTTCCCAACACTACGGACTGGGCCTTCCCTATTCGGTGATCTTTTCCCCGGAGATGGAGGAGCCCCCGGACTTCAGCGACATCCTGGAAGTAATGACCGATTACGGCTTTAACTATCTGCAAAATGCCGGGGGCCCCTGGTTTGATAAACTCTATACGAGTTTCAGGGAGATGGGGTTTGAACTTGCCCCCGGCGGCTGCAAGGCCCTCCCCGGCAATATCCGGGAACTCCTGGGAAATTCCCGGGGAAAGCTCGCCGCCCTGGGTCCCATCCTGGAAAGGGATGCCGCCTTTATGGCGGAGGAACTCCGCTGCCTGATCCTCTGCGATTTTGAGACCAGCCCCCAGGGCTGCGGCGCAATGGAAGCGTTCCGGTATATCGCCGCCATGAAGGAAACGATCCTTCTGCGTCCCATACTCTTAAGCGGCAAGACCTTTCTGGTTCATCAGGCCGGCATCGAAGATTTTCTGGTAAGCGCGGAAGTGTTCTTCAAAAAAGAGGGGCTCCCCCTTACCATGCGTACCAGACCGCAGGAATCCTGGTACGAGGTTTACGCCGAATCATCGGACGGTACAGGCGGCTGGAATACCCGCGTATCAGTCCCGCTTGTTACTTCGATCCTTGAGCGGGGCCTCTGCCGCTGCCTAGTGAGTACCCGCTCCCTCCTTGGGGAGGGGTGGAACGCCGTCAGCCTCAACACCCTGATCGATTTAACCGCCATCACCAGCTACGCCTATGTAAACCAAATCCGGGGCCGTTCCCTCAGGCTGGATGACGGGCATCCATTCAAGACCGCCAACAACTGGGATATTGTTACGGTCATGGAAGACCCCGGTCACGGCCTGGAACATCCAGCGGAGTTTCCCGCGGAAGATATGGAACGGCTGCGGAAAAAATACACCCGGTTTTACGGTATCAGCGTGGACGGCGTAATAGAAAAGGGTATCGGCCACGCCCACCCCCTCCTTGCCCGCCGGAATATCGAAAAGATTTACCGGGAACGCACTGCCTTTAACGCAGAGATGCTGCGCCGCGCCCAGTCCCGGCTTGAGTGGTACAAAAAATGGAAGATCGGCCAGAGCTATCAAAACAGATCCATAAGCTGTCTGGAAATTAGCATCCCTGAACAGGGAGAAAAGATTCCCCTCCTCTCGGCGGACCATTTTTATTTTGAGATGATCGCGAAGATGCGGAAAAAATCAAGGGCCGTGGAAATGGCCAAGAGCCTCCTGCGCAGAACTCTGGGAATTCTGATATCGGGATCGCTTGTCCTGTGTTTCATTACCCTGGTAACACACTTCCATAGGTTCAAGCCTATATTCCTACTCCCGTACGTTATCCTGGGGCTCGTCACCTTCAATTACCGCAAAAGAAAACCGATCCCGCCCTATATTCCCAATCATTTCATCAATCATTCCATGCCGGTCCTGTTCAAAAAAGAGCAGACACACCGGGACCTGCTCCTCTGCCTTTCCAAAATCGTCCTGCGTATGCTGAACACATCTGAAGGGGTTTCACTTATCCGGCGGGAAGACGGCAGTTACCGCCTGTACTGTTCCGAAGAAAAAGTCTCCCATGATTTTGCCCGCGCTGTTTCCGACATCCTTGCGCCCCTGGGGAATCAGAAATACTTTCTGTTGATTAACTGTGCCGATGCTTTTGACGGAAATTTTATCCGTGCCTTTTACAAGCGGCATTACCAGATCCGGAACAAGCAAAATTTCGCGCTGTTCCTCCGTGCTATGAATAGACTGCCGCACCGCTTTTTAAAATTGGCAATCCCGGTTCCCGGCTTGTTCAGTAAAACAAAAAAAGAAGCGGAGCAATTCTGTGCCCTCTGGGAAGAAGAATTAGGCCGGGCGCAAATTATTGGGCAGCGGGCAGCCAACCGTGCGGAAATTATTGCGTCCCTCAGCCGTCTTCGAGCCCTCCCCTTCCGTGCGGCAGAACGGGAACTGTGGGAATAATATTTTGCCGTTTTTTGTACTGCAAAAAATCCCAGCGGGTAACAATGCCCACGAGCTTGTGATCCTCCACGATGGGCAGATGGCCGATATGGTGTTTGTAGAACATCCGCTCCACCTCCCGCATGGTGACGGCGGCGCTTGCGGTGATCGCCGGTTTTGACATGTAGGCCCTGACCGGCGCGTTCATCACCGCGGCCTTGCGGCCCTTCATGATTTCCCGCAGGCCTATGTAGCCGGTCACTTCTCCGGCATTGTTCAGCACGGGAACACCGGTAAGTTCGGCCTCTTCCAGTAATAATGACGCTTCCAGAAGGCTGTTGTTTTCATTTATCGTGCGGACATTCCGGGTCATGATATTTTCTGCGCGGGTTGCGGGGGACAGGGATTTTTCCAGAAGAATCAAAAATTCTTCGTAAAAATCAGGTCCCTCCCGGTTGGCAATCTTTGCCGATGCCGCAAGATGATGTCCCCCGCCGCCGTAGACATGGAGCAGTTCGTGGAGATCGATCCGGGCCTTTTGACTGCGGGCAATCAGAAAAGTTGTTTTATTTTTGGGGATATAAAAAAAGGCAAAATAGGCGTCGGGGTGTTCAATGTCCATCACCTTTTCTACCACCGTAGAAAGGCCGGGGATGTTTTCTTCAATCTCCAGATAACTTAAAAGAATGATATGTCCCTGAATTTCCCGGGTACTCATAACAAGAAGTATCTGGCTCAGCGCAATAATCTGATCATCATCCTGAATGGGTTCAAGAAAGGATTTGACGAGCCTTAATGATGCCCCCATATCCAGGAGCCAGGCGCAGACTTCAAAATCATCCCTGCGGACATTTTCATAAATGAGCCGCCCCGTGTCGGCGTATATTCCCGTCAGTGCAATGGTCGCTTCTTCCGACTGTAAGGTGATCCCCTGCTTCATGGCAAGTTTTC
>BOBW01000151.1 GCA_026002595.1 Spirochaetia bacterium
GAACAGGCCCGGTCTTTGGCTGAGCGTTTTGAAATTCATTATACGCCAAAACATGGATCCTGGCTGAACATGGCTGAGATAGAAATTGGAGTGATGAGCCGCCAATGCTTAAACCAAAGGATTCCAACTCTCAAAATAATGAAGACTAAAATCAAAGCATGGGCGGCGATACGGAATAAGGAAAAACATAAAATACGGTGGCAATTTACCACTAAGGAGGCCCGTATTAAACTTCAACACCTTTATCCGAAACTTTAGTCTTTACAGACTACTAGTTATACCGATTAGTGCCTCCTATATTATTTAGTACTTGACATACGACAGAGAAAAAATTAATGTGAGTGACAAAGTGGTTTTCATTATTGATTTACAAATAAAAAACTTGATCTATTGCTTAGGCTGTTCAGACTAGATATTCACGGTCTACGAAACTAGACTGACGTCATGGCGATTACGTTCCCACTGTTGCATACAAATTCTATTTGTTATTATCTATTTCTTCAGCTAATTGTTTATGATGTTCAGATTGTTTATAATCACCATTAGAAAGGTATGCTTGAGCAAGATTCTTATGAATTTGCGAATTAAAAGGCTCAAAATTTAGCGCATTTGTATAATCAATTATTGCTTCATTATATTTTCTTTGATAATATCTACATCGTCCTCGAGCATCCAAGACATTAAAATATACTTTTTCGTTTTTTTTATCATCCTTGATGTTATCTATTATAATAGAATAGTCACTTTCAGATTCAAAGTGTTCATCTAAAAAGTAATGTGAACAACCTCGATTATAATATGCCTGCAACACGTTAACATTATGCAAGTCATTATGAAAATAGTTAATTGCATTTGAAAAACAATCAATTGCCAGGGTATACCCACTATTATTATAAAGCTGATAACCATATTCAAGATATGTCTTTGCTAATTCAGTTTCAACATTATCTTTTTTTGAAGGTGGAGGAATACAATTTAACGCTTTTGTATAATTATTAATTATGGCTTGATAATTCCTTGGCTCAAGCCTAGCATAAGCAACGGCACAATCAATATAAGAAATCGAAAAATTAATATCCTCTGCCGTTGATTTATTAAACTCAACAATAGCATTTTCGAAATCACCATTATCAAAATATGCTTTACCAGTACCATGTAACCGCTCGGCTGTTTGGTGCCGTCGAAATTCAATTTCTTCTGTAGATACTTGACTTTCTTCATCGAGTCCTGGTTGTGGGGTTATTTCCGCTACACTAATTTTTATACCACCGGGTGGGTTTTCGATTGGTCCAGGAGAATATTTCGGTAGGATTGGGGCGAAGTAATTGAAAGCAAAGGCGACTAAAATTGTACCCACAGATCCACTTGGTAAGATTACTTTCCAATATTTTTTTAGACCATTTTTTATTTTTGGTAATTTATTTTTTACAATTTCTTTTACGGATATTTTGCTGTCCATCGGTACTTCTCATTGTCCGAGGCTTTTCTTAATACTATTGAACTGTTCAATATCCTTAGATGCTTTTGTGTTTTCTCCTATTGAACTATAAGCATATGCACGATTATTTAAGGCGTTCAAATTATTAGGATTTATATTTAGAACATTATTAAATGTAGTTATTGCACCTTCAAAATCTTTCAATCGTATATACGCATTACCTAAATCAACATATGCATTTTCATATTCTGATTTTAAATCAATGGTTTTTTTAAAATCATCAATTGCATTGATATAATCTTGTCGATTATATAATTCAACCCCTCTGGCATAAAATAAATTTGCAAGATATTTTTCCTTGAAAGTTGTGGACATAGCCTGATTTAATGCCGTATTAAAATTATCAAGAGCTTCGTCATGATTATCCAATATAATATTGATATTCCCAAGATTATACCATGCAGATATATAAGCAGGATCATCATCAATTGCTTTTTTATAAAAATCATAAGCATTGGCATAATCTTTTTTTAGAAAGTAAGCATTTGCTATTGCATTATATATTACCGCCTTCAATGTTATACTGTATGAAAGTACGCTATTATAATCACTAATAGCTTCATCAAATAGTCCTTTATTATAATTTATATTTCCACGTTTATAATATGCGTCACTTAAGACTGCATAATTATTTTTTATGGCCATGTCATAATATTCCAAAGCCTTTTTGTATTCTTTTTCGGCAGCATATTTATTACCTAACTCATAATACTCGTAGGCTTCTTTTTTTTCCTTTTGAAAATCCTGTGGATTATCTTCTATCCATTCCTTGTCCTCGTTAGTTTGAAAAGATACATTTATATTTCCATGCTGTAATACATCCGTATTAACAATATATTGCGTTGGTAACGGTGTGATTAATAAATCTTTATTATTTCGATTGTGAACGATTATCAATAGGCCTACCACAATAGTAAAAAGAAAAGAAAAAAATGAAACTAAAAAATACTTTTTCCCATCAATACTTTTAAAAATATTTTCCATCTTAATTTCCTATATTGAGAATATTTTTTCGTTTGTCATACGGAAACACCGTATTCTCTAATGTCATATACTCCCGTAGACAAATTTCCCTTTTGCCTAATGACTTCGACATTATGACATGGATGAAATATTTAGTCAACAAAAAACCACTCGATACACTTCCCGGGGCCATCCAAAAAAATATCAAAATTCGTTATTTTATATTCAATAGATACTACATATAGTATGATATGCCCGAATATAGCACTATATATGGTGTCCATTTTAACTTTTTGATATATCAGATAACCCCTCACCTAGTATCTATAAAATTTAGGTCATTGATGAAACTTTTAGTCAATCCCTTCTGAAAAGGTCATCCAGCCCTACGTTTGACGGTCTTTTCCCATCTCCAATAAATCCTGATGAACCTTGTCCTGAGCCTCAAAGGGGTTATTAACCTCCAGCGGCTTATAAACGGTTCTTTTGTGTGAACTTCCCATAATAGTCCTCCTATGTTTTTGGGTTTTCTTTTTCTTCTTTCCTGATCATCTGGTCTAATCCCCGGTTTTCCCCGCGTTGGTATTGGGACGCCAGATGTTCCCTGATGGTCTTGCTTTGCCCCTCAGCATTTGGCTGACGGTA
>BOBW01000152.1 GCA_026002595.1 Spirochaetia bacterium
ATTTTGTCGAAGTTGTCAACCCTGTCTCTGTAAATATTATTTCCAGAGGTTTTTCATGGATTGGGTCATCGGCCTAATGGAAAATTTAGAATTGAAAGTATATAAATGGATTCGCTCCGGTATATGCAAGACCGGCAATCAGCCCTGCCGCCGCAAAGAAAATAACCAGATACCAAAATTTAGATAAATCGAGGATAGGATAGAAACCGTCGATTTGAATTGCTTCCCCGGAAGCACCGGCTTTACGATGAGCTTTTATCGCTGCGGTAATGGCCGCGATGCCGACAACGGTAATACCCACAATAACCCAGGCATAAATTTGAATAATTCCCCTTTGCCAGGTAACAATCCGTATAATCATCAGGCCTGCGGTTGAAAAATTATCCGCCCTGAAAAATATCCAGCATAAACCGACAAATATATTGGTAAGAATATTGGCCGCTAAAAAACAGAAGAGGCGGGAGCATTTTCCGGACGGCAGGCCGGTATTTGTTTTGATAAAATGTTTTTTGCAGAATTTATGTATACACAACGCAATGCCATGCGCCCCGCCCCACACAACAAAGGTCCAGTCTGCGCCATGCCATAATCCGCCCAGCAGCATGGTAAGCATATTGTTGATATAGGTCCGTCCGCTTCCTTTCCGGTTGCCGCCCAGGGGAATATAGAGATATTCTTTCAGCCAGGAAGACAGACTGATGTGCCATCTTCTCCAAAATTCAGTAATATTGCGCGAAATATAGGGCATATTGAAATTTCGTACAAAATCATACCCCAGGCATTTGGCGCAGCCGATTGCCATATCTGAATACCCGGAAAAATCAAAATATATCTGGATGGAATAGGCGATAACCGCCAATATAATACTTATTGCGTGAAAGGCGTTGGGGGTTCTGAATACATCGTCCACAAACACCGACAGCCAATCGGCGATGACAACCTTTTTGAACAGTCCAAATACAAAAATCTGGATGCCTGTTGTAAAATTCTGCAAATTAACATTCCGCTCCTCTTCAAGCTGGGGCAGAAAATCGGAAGCCCTCACAATAGGACCGGCGACCAATTGGGGGAAAAATGCGATATATAAGGCCAATTTAACAAAGTTTTTTTCAGCGGGCAGTTTTTTGCGGTATACATCAATGGTATAACTTAAGGACTGGAAGGTATAGAAGGATATACCAACCGGCAAAATAATATTCAGAGAGCCGATTGATGAAATTTCAAAAATCCGGCAAAAAGAAGTGACAAAGAAATTAAAATATTTAAAGACGCCCAAAATGATAAGGGGAACAACCACACCAATAATTATATAGAGCCGGTTGTTTTGGCGTTTATCAATCTGTACTGCGGAAACATAGGCAGCGACGGTCAAAACAAGCATGAGAAAACAAAAGCGCCAATCCCACCAGCCATAAAAGACATAACTGGCGAGGAGCAGGATGATATGCCGTATTTCGCGGGATTTGGTAATGATCGTCGCCAAAAGTACAATCGTAAAGAATATAAAAAAGGCAATGCTTGAAAATGTCATTATATTGCGCTGCCCGGTGTTGTTTTGTTTATCTGTTTGAATAATTCTGCGGCAATTATCTTATGACCGTTTTTATTCAAATGCCCGGCGCCGACAGCGGTATTTGCAAAGCCGTGGGGTAAAACATGGCTGCCTTTATATTCTTCCGTAAAGACGCCGGTCATATCCATAAAATAAATACCGTTATTACCGCAGGCATTCTTAAACAGTTCGAGATATTCCGTGTCGGTATTTGCGGAAGCGGAGCCGTCCTTATTGAGAACCAAATGCGGATGGTAAAATACGATCAGTTTGATATTGTTGTTGATACCGGTTTGATTTAAGCGCTTCATTACCATATCAAGCAGTTCTGAATATTTTTCCTTGTCAGATATATCAGGAACTTGTTCGGGAATCTCATCGTCATTGTTACCCTTTATATCTTTATATTGCTTGTAAAGTAATCGCAAATAGGGTATTTTTTGTAAACGGAATACTATACCCCGATCATAGGATGGTATTCGCTGTATTTTTGAGTTAATAATATCTTCAAGGGATGCTATACTAAATTGTATAGACATCGTTTCAATAACAACATATTCCTTTGGCGTATAGTATTGTATCGCCGTTTCTAAATTAGTAATGATGTGCGGGAGACTGTGCCCGGAAATACCTATATTGTATACATATTTTGATTCATTGAATTTACTATTCAATAAAGCTGCCGTTGTTTTATTTTGCGCAACATTAGTGGCTTCCATTTGAGAGGAACCCATCAATAAAACATCAACCGGCTCTGCGGTATAGTCTTTGAGATTATTAAACCCTTCATTATTCATTCGGCCGTATCCGAAGCCTTCGGTCATTTTGCTGTAATAAGCATGTTTCTCCCAAACATAATCGGTGGTTCCCGTCTTCGAGGTAAGATGAACCGGAAGATTGTAATAGAAAAGACAAAACACGCTTAAAATAAAAAGGGCCATTATTCCTGCGGCAATAACTTTTGGAATGTTTTTTATGGCTATGGTGAGTGTCATATTTGGACGCCAATTCCCCCTTGATGATATTGTACCCTGATACCCGATATTGTCAAGTGTTTTTTACCCGAAAATATCAAGTGAGAAAAATCGATAGTATCAAGTACCGTAAATTTATGATTATGAACGAAGAAGTACTCAGTTTACGTAAACTTTTATCAGCCAATATCAAAAAATACCGTGCGATTTTAGGAATTACTCAGGAAAAACTGGCTGAAAAGGCGGATATTTCGGCAAATATGATGAACGATATCGAAGGATGCCGTACCTGGGTAAGCGATAAGACCCTTATCCGGCTTGCAAATGCCCTTGAAACGGAAATTTTCCGGCTCTTGTTGCCAAATTCAACATTTGATACTGACGTATCTGCAGTTTCAGCCACGGAAATAGCCCATAAATTACAAAATATCAAGAAAAATTTCGATATTCAGTTTGAAAATGTCCTGATAAATCCCAACATCGCTACGATACAGACCAGCGAAGGCATGGCGGATGCCACCTACTTTTTGC
>BOBW01000153.1 GCA_026002595.1 Spirochaetia bacterium
ATAACGTGAAAGCTATACGACGTTTTTGCGGTTGCGATAAAGGAAACCGTAGGTTTCCAGCAACCGCAAAAATGTGCCGGAGAAAAAACGCACAAAGGGCGCAGCCCGACTGCGTTTTTTCGTAGGCCAAGCCGCTACTGCGGCGCAGCATATAGCGTATGTTATGTGCAGTACGGGCGTACTCCATTATTTTTTATAATATATATGGTATTATCATTTTTGTCTCTTTTTTATATTGTTCATATATTTCCCCAAATTCTTTTTCGAGTAATTTTTCTTCCTGTTTACTTTTGCGATATAATCCAAAGAAACTAAATAACACCCATATAAAACATATTAAATTTCCTATTATTATACTTGAACCAAACATCATTACCAATACACCGGAATATATTGGATGCCTTATTTTTTTATATGGCCCTTTTTTTATTAATTCATGCTTTTCCTGTATTGTTACCTTCCCGCTCCAATTTTTTGAAAGATATTCCCTTGCCATTATACAAACAATAAATCCACAAAATATTATTATCAAACCCATAATTTGACTGGGTAAAAAGAATTTATACGTCAAAAAATCAAACGGTAGAAAGACTGGAATAAATAATACCAGCCCAGAAACAAATAATTTTATTAAACCAACAATTTCGTTTAATATTCCTTTACCTTTGGATCTGATTACCCAATATATAAACATTACCAGCCAGATTATTATGGATAGCAAAACAAAAAAGTTTGTTTTTATATTTCCAATTTCTATTATCATATTATTGTCCTCCAAAAAAAATATTTAATACCCAATTATATATTAGTTTATATTTTATGTCAATCATTTTTTATATAATATTTACAAAAAATCTTAGCCCGTATTGCACATAACGTGAAAGCTATACGACGTTTTTGCGGTTGCGATAAAGGAAACCGTAGGTTTCCAGCAACCGCAAAAATGTGCCGGAGAAAAAACGCACTAAGGCCGTAGGCCGACTGCGTTTTTTCGTAGGCCAAGCCGCTACTGCGGCGCAGCGTATAGCGTATGTTATGTGCAGTGCCCCGTACTTTTATACTTACAATATTTTTGGAAATAATTATATTATTATCCAAAATAATTGCATAGTTCATACAAACCGCACAATATCCTCAAATGCTTTACGCGTTTTAGTACGAATGGTATCATTTGAAGGATACCCCAAAGCAATTACAGCAGCGAATTGTTTTTCCACCGGAATTTGCAACAATTCACAAATCTTTTTACGGTCATAAAGGCCAATAATATTACTTCCAAGCCCTTGTGCAGTAGCTTCAAGACAAACATATGCGGTGGCCGAACCCAAATCACCTTTTGCATAATACTGGCTATCAAGAAAGCAACTGATAATAGGACTTAAAACAGCGTGTTCTTCCAGAATGATAATAAACGCTTTTGTTGTTCCCAACCAAACATTTTGTTTTAACTGTTGACCGCATTGTGCTACTTGCCTAACCATATCCGGGTTTTCTACCACAACAAAACTCCACGGTTGGGCATTACAGCCTGAATGGGTTAATCGGCCCGCCTCAACACATTGCACCAACTTGTCATGCTCTACCGGCTGTTCTGAAAAACCACGGCAGCTTTGCCGCTTTTTACAAAGTTCCATAAAATCACTCATATATTACTCCTTTTGCAACCATTGTTTATTCACCCATATAAATTATTTTTACATCTTTTATTTTCCCGTCCGTTATGATAAAATAATAATCAAATGGAAAATGTCCCGGCGCAAAATTTCCAGAAACCAATACCGAAACTTTAATGCTTCCATTGTCTTCCGATTGTATGCCAACAATTTTTGTTTCCATTTCATATTGTTTACTTTTTTCTTTAAGCCATTTTTTGCAATTATCAAAACCATTGATAACAGTATTTTCGCCAGTATCTTCAATGCGAATATCCTTGGCGATATAGTTATCAATAGAATCAACTGAACCACATTTTGCATCAAAATATGCTTGTATTTCAGGTATTATTTCCATAAAATCTCCATAAATATAGTATCCTCTTTATTTACACTAATGTCAAGTATGTTCTACCAGCTTAGGGGCATTGCACATAACGTGAAAGCTATACGACGTTTTTGTGGTTGCGATAAAGGAAACCGTAGGTTTCCAGCAACCGCAAAAATGTGCCGGAAGAAAAACGCACAAAGGCCAAAGGCCGACTGCGTTTTTCTGTAGGCCAAGCCGCTACTGCGGCGCAGCGTATAGCGTATGTTATGCGAAGTGGCGGCGTACACCATTATTTTATATTATTATTTTCAACATTTTTAATTTTCTCTTTTCTTCTATCTAAAAAATAGATAAAAGAAATTATTGAAAAAATAATCCAATGACCAGAAAATGCCTTTAATTGAATATAACACATTTCCACATATTGTTTTTTATCAACCTCAGTAATTTCTCCATGGTTATTTAATATATATTTTCCATCGAGTATTCCTGGTGAACCATTTCCTAATTTATTTACTGAGAAATAAAAATTAAAAAACACATATATAAATAACACCATCAAAATTAACCCTACTTTGTAATTTGTATTAGGGAAATAGCGTTTAAAGATAATAGCCGGGTTAAAACTTTCAAGAAATTTTATCCTTTCTATTTTATTTTTACCAAATGAAAGTTTAAATACCATTGCAAAAAATGGAATAAATATCAAACCGTGTATTACATAGCTATAGCTAAAAATTCGATAATATTCATTAAAGAGATAAATTCCCAAATATGTACTTAAATGAGCAATAACACTTATTATTGTTAAAAACATTGAAAAATATAACATAATTTACCTCCAAAATTATTTTACAGCCATTATAATTTTTTGTCAATGTTTTTATATATTATTTACAAAAAATTTTAGCCGCCATTTCGCATAACGTGAAAGGTTTGCGACGTTTTTGTTGCCCGAATAAGGGCTTTGCGAAGCAAAGACCAGGGCAACAAAAATGTGGGTGGAGTGAGCCGTGGGAAGGAGCGCAGCGACTGACCTAGGCGAACGGAACCCGGAGGG
>BOBW01000154.1 GCA_026002595.1 Spirochaetia bacterium
CCTACGAAAAAACGCAGTCGGCCTTTGGCCTTTGTGCGTTTTTTCTCCGGCACATTTTTGCGGTTGCTGGAAACCTTCGGTTTCCTTTATCGCAACCGCAAAAACGTCGTATAGCTTTCACGTTATGTGCCATTAATTTCTGAAAATCTTAACGATAAATGTAGTGTCGCCACCCATGGCGACAGTTGCATAAAATGATTTGTTATGATACCCTAGAAAAAGGATGTTAGATATGGCTGAACCTATTACCGCATTGTCTGTAGATTTAGATGCAATTGGGCATACCCTCATTGCAAAACTTTCTAATGGTAAAACTATGTTTTACAATATGACTGAATTAATCAACAATGTTCCAGAGTTCAAAATACTCGAAGATGAAAATATTTTTGCATCAGGCATTTTTGATGATCAGAGGGTAATTTGGAATAACGGGAAACTAGCCTTTGGCGTGGATAACATTATCTACGGTGGAAACGAAATCTGTATTGATTAGGTGATATAATGGGATTATCCGAAGATATTGAAGATATAAAAACAAAAATTACAAATGGCTATTATCGTCAAGAAACGGATATTGTCGATGCAATTGTCAAACGTTTATTGCAAACTTTAGGATGGCCTTTATTTGATACCCATATCATTGCACGAGAATATAATAATTCTGGCGATGGCCGACCTGACCTTGCGCTTTTTCACCCAACAGGAAGACCAATTATTGTTATTGAAGCAAAATACATAAGTCGAATAACAGATGACTCAAAAGAGCAACTCTTTAGATATGTCCTTAAAGAGGGTTTCCCGATTGCGATTCTTACAGACGGTAATGATTGGCATTTTTATTTACCGAGTGGTCAAGGCAAATATGAGGAACGAAATTTTTGCTCAATAAACCTCGTTGAAGATGATACTGAATATTGTTCAAATGTTTTTAAGAAATATATGGATTATAATGACTGTGTCTCCGGAAAATCTATTGATGTTGCTCAAAGTGATTATAAAACAGTCCAAAATAAAAGAAGAATTCAAGAAACATTACCAGCGGCTTTGTTATGCCTTATTAGTGAAAAATCACCCGCACAAGAACTCCTTTTGGAATATTTATCAGAAAAGGTCAAAGAAATTGTAGGTGTAATACCTGACAATGAAACAGTTCTTGATTTTTTGAATACAATAATACCTGATGATACTCAAGGTGAAATTATCCCATCACCTCAAAATCCATCATCCAGCATTAGTAAAACTATTAAGACCCAAAGTATAAAAGAATATAGTTTACTGGATGAGAGACATGCTAAAACTGAGATAGTTTCTTTCATTTTTGAAAACAATCAATACGATATAATCAGAAAAAAAGGTTGGAAAGAATTTTATGTTAAAATGTGCAAATTGTTATTGCAAAAAGACAGATCAAAATTTATTTCGTCAAAACTACACCCTGATACAATTTTCGTAAATGAAAATGGAAGGAAACGGGATCGTACAATTGTTGCAGGCAATGGAGATAATCTCACCAGAGGAGAGCAACTCTTAGATTCCTTGTGGATTGAAACAAATTTCAATCCAGATGATATTTGTGAATTACTAAAATGTTGGTTAAAATATTATGGATTATCAAAGAATAGTGTAAAAATAATATTAAGATAATTTAATTAAAATAAAATAAAACCCGCCCGCGTCCGTGTGGGCGGCTAGCATAGCAGAAATTAACGGCACATAACGAGACTGTAGGAAAAGTCATTTTGCAGAAAAAATACGCCTCTAAATGAGGGTAAAATATTAAAAGAAATGCCGTTTGAGCAGATATTGAAAAGGTGTGTATTTTCAACTGATTATGATTGAATGAATTTATAGTAAGGCAAGTGCTACTTCGCATAACTTCGGTTTACGCTGTGCCGCAGTAGGCGGCTCGGGCTACGAATCACAAGAAAAGACGGCAGTAGATTTAAAATTATATCTATTGAAGATAAAAAAAATAAAGGCAGGTCTCCCCTGGAAGGAATAAAGGGTGTAAAAACAAATATCACCACGCAAGAATTAGTTAAAATAATAAGAGAAGGCCGAGAAGGTAGTGAATATATAAAAAATAAATATTAAGAGGTCACAAACTTCCAATTTCATTCCCATGCCATAGTTTCAAGCACCGCTGAAGTACAATTATCAGTACGTATAGATAGTATTAATAATGGCGAATAAGCTAAAATTGGCGGCGGGATTAAAAACATCCACACTTGATGATACCACGCCAAGTCCCTGGCACTGGCGGCGCCAAAAAATTTATAGCCCTTATCCAGCCTGGTAATAATATTTTGTGTTGTCTGTAAAAGATTCAAAGATGACTCGCCATTGGAACCAACACATTCTACTACTTCCCACGGGTTTCCGGAAGAGGTATCTAAAAACAAATTGTAAGATTCCACATCGCTTGCTGCGTCAAGCATCCAGCAGCCCTTCAATTCAGATCCTTTCGGTGTTGCGGTAAAAACAAGTGTATGTTCAACTTCACCGTCTTTCAGAAGGACATAAAAACAATGAACCAAAAAAAGGTTCTTTTTATTTTCCGGTGAATATGCCCTTCGTTCATATGCTTTAATTTCCCGCCCATCCGGAGAATTGAGAACATTTTGCAGGTATTCCTTTACTTTTATATTATTATCAGGATCGCCCCTTGCAATATTTTCATCCGATTCATTTAGGTCTTTAATGGCCTGTGTAGAGGCACATCCTGTCAAGCTTAGTCCCCCTATAAGAATAATTAACATGCAAACTAAAGTTTTTTTCATTTTTTCCTTTTTGTGATCAATCCCGGAGGACAAACTATAAGAAGATCATAATATACTTTATTATTTTAGTCAACTAATCGGTAAATAGTTAAGTATCTTTATAAGGGCAGGAACTATCCGAAAGCTTCATGAAGCGGTTTTGGCGGATATTGAGCAGGCGGCGGGCGCCGTTTATCCAGGCAATAGACGGTTCCTTATCAGCACCTCGCCGATCTTCCCCCGTCCGCCCGCCGCCGAATTAATTGCCCGATTCGCAG
>BOBW01000155.1 GCA_026002595.1 Spirochaetia bacterium
AGAACCACAGCCAAATATTTAAGTCTAAATTTCATATTTTTATATTATACTTTTTTTTATATAATGTCAACACCATTCTTTATAAATTTAAAATAAATTTTAGCCCCTATTGCACATAACGTGAAAGGTTTGCGACGTTTTTGTTGCCCGAATAAGGGCTTTGCGTAGCAAAGACCAGGGCAACAAAAATGTGGGTGGAGTGAGCCGTGGGAAGGAGCGCAGCGACTGACCTAGGCGAACGGAACCCGGAGGGGCTTTAGCCCCGAACCGCAAACCGTATGTTATACGACGTTGGGGCGTACCCCATTATTTTTACTATCATATTTTTCTATTAATTTATAATTTGCTTCTATTATTTTTCTAGGGTCTATCATGTTTGAATTAAATACTAAATCATAATTGGGGTCTTTATTTTTGAATTGATTTACACCATATATTATACTATTATCCGGCATATCTTTTGTAACTATAGCACCAGCCCCTATAACAGAATTTTCCCCAATTACTATTGGTCCTAATATTTTTGATCCATCAGCAATCACAACATTTTTTCCAATTATTGGAACGCCAACATTTTCCCATTCTTTTTTATTTTTATTATACCTCATATTTGATCCAATTGTAACATTTTGATATACAACAACATTTTCACTAATTTTTGCGGCTACAATAGTACAACCTCTTGCATGATGAGCAAATAAAACACTTTTGTCTATTTCAGTACAATTAATTTCGCAACAATAAAATTTTTCCAATAGATTTTTTGCCAACATTTTTAATGTCTTATTCCGTGAGAAGCAATTTAATTTTACCAATTTATCAAACATATTCCTAATACTCCATTCAAACTAGCGGCGAAGCCGCTTAGCATAATAAAACAATAAACTTGTGCCGAAGGCACACCTCATTACTTTTTAAGTTTAACCTTATTTTATATTCTTTGTCAATACATTCTCCCAATATTTTTTATTCCATTATTCTTCCGACCAGCATAGCCCCAATGTCGTATAACGTGAAAAGTTTACGACGTTTTGGGCAGGTAATAGGGCAATGCGAAGCATTGACCCCTGCCCAAAATGTGCCGGAGAAAAAATGCACAAAGGCCAAAGGCCGACTGCGTTTTTTCGTAGGCCGAGCCCCGAAGGGGCGATGCGTAAACTGTGTGTTATGCGCAGTTTTGCCCGTACTCCATTTATGTTCATTTAATATTCTTATAAAATATTATTTCATATGGATCATCTAAATATTTTAATCCACCAATTTCTGTATAACCTATTTTCCTATAAAAATGTTGTGCATTTTCATTTGATTGTGTTGATGTTAATACATTATTATATCCATTCCGTTTCATTTTTTCTTCCCAATATTTTACTAATTTTTTCCCATAACCTTTATTTTGATATTCCTCTAGCACAAACAATAAATTCATAAATGGAAGATTATCCCAAAATAGGTTGTATCTGAGCCATCCAATAATTTTATTTTCTTCTTGGATATAATATATACTTCTTTATTTTCAATTTTTATCTTTAATATTTCATTAGAAATATGTTTATCATGTTCTTTTAGCCAACCAAAATCAGTAATTTCTGCATAACGTATTAACAATTTAATTATCTCTCCTTATCATAATTGCTTTCATTGTTTCCCAATTATTCATAAACTTATAAATTTCATTCTTTTCGTCTTCAGTACATCCAATCAATATTTTTATTTCAGAATCGTTTCTATATAGATCTATATTACATAAAATTGTATCTACATTTTTATTGATTTTTGTTCCAACAAAAACATCTATACCTGCACCATCCATTGATTTTGTGTTCTTAATATACCCATAATCAGTTGGATATATTTTATCACAAAATTTAGGATGACTTGAACCTTTAGGTCTATCAATTACTACTTCATTTTCGTTTAGCAATTTTTCCAGATATTCCCAAAACATATTATCATAATCCATCATAAACGATCTCCTTTAATAATATTATACATAATTTTCAAAAAATGTCTAGGGCAAAATTGCGCATAACGTGAAAGGTTTGCGACGTTTTTTGCGGCGCGATAAAGGAATGCGAAGCATTCCAGCGCCGCAAAAAATGTGGGTGGAGTGAGCCGTGGGAAGGAGCGCAGCGACTGACCTAGGCGAACGGAACCCGGAGGGGCTTTAGCCCCGAACCGCAAACCGTATGTTATGTGCCGTAATTTTTCTTGCCCGGAGCCATGGATGGCGGAGGGCTATTTTATTCATTGATTTTTTCATAAATTATATAACTATCGGTATCATTACCATTATCTAAATTTTTAAGTTTACTTGGTAAAACCAATTTTATTTTCATTTTATCTTCATTAATAAAATATTCATTTCCAGTTAATTTTATAAACTTATATTTTAACATTTTGATTATTTTATTTCTATATAATTGTTTCTTTATTTTAAATATTGGTGTTTTTGCTTTAATTGTTATAGAATATTTTTCAGCAATAATATCTTTGTTATCTCCATAATGTGACATAATAGTTTCCCACAAAGAATCTTTTGTAACCCCTTTAGCATTAAATTTATTAATTATGTCATCAAACATCTGACTAAAATCCATTATCCATATATTTTCTTCATATTTTGAATTTTTATTATAATTTATTGACATTTTAAATTTTACCGTTGTTATAGGATTTTCATTATTAGGATGATTTAAAATAAATTCGCTTTCCCATTTCCCTATCAATTCATTTACTTTTGTCATTAAGAACCATTTTTCAAGATAATTTGTTGTTGAATTTATCATTAATATATCCTTATTTTATATTTTATCATTATTAATTTTTTATGTCAATATCTTTTACGCCGCATGGATGCGGCGTATTTGTTTTGAAAAATTATGGCACATAACGTGAAAGCTATACGACGTTTTTGCGGTTGCGATAAAGGAAACCGTAGGTTTCCAGCAACCGCAAAAATGTGCCGGAGAAAAAACGCACAAAGGCCAAAGGCCGACTGCGTTTTTT
>BOBW01000156.1 GCA_026002595.1 Spirochaetia bacterium
CCATTCCTGCGACTGCTCAGGATGCCCGAGGAGCTTCTGTCCATTGGTTCCATTTACTTTATTCTGGAAACCGCGATGCAGGTGTGCATCTTTATTAACACGGTGTTTTTTGCAATCGAAAGGCCAAGGGCAACACGAAGATCATTCTCTATTTTAATTTTCTGATCCTTTCGATCAAATTGATCCTGACAATAATTTTTATTTATGGCTTCCGCGGCGGCATCCTGATGCTTTCCGCGGCCTCCTTTGCGGCCCATATGACCCTCACCTGCATCGCCTTGCGATCCATGACAAAAAAAAGCAATCCCTTTGTACTTTCTTTCAGAAAAACTAATTTTTCCCTTAAAACCATTAAGCCCATTCTGTCTCTTTCCCTGCCGGTCTTTATGGAACGGTTCGCCTTCAGTTTTGGAAAGGTGATCGTTAATTCCATGTGCGCCTTTTACGGCAGCACCGTGGTGGGGGCCCTGGGGGTATCAAACAGGATAAGTGCGGTTTCCATCATGCCGCCAAACGGCGTTGAGGAGGCGGAGTCATCGCTGATAAGCCAAAACGTGGGGAACAAAAATATTAAACGGGCCCTGGGTATTTTTAAGCGGGCCTTTATTATCAACATGGGCCTTGGGCTCTTGTTCTTTATCCCGATGATAATTTTTAAGGGGCCGATCATCGGCCTTTTTTCCGAAGGGGACCCCCTCTTTGCGGTGCAGATTGCAAACATCTACAGCTACGAATGTTACGGCAATATTTTCCTTGCCCTTTCCGCCGCGGTGATGGGCCTTTTGTACGGTTTTGGGTACACCAAAATTTCCATGATCCTCAACATGGCCCGCCTCTTTTTATTCCGCATCCCGCCCCTCTGGATCATGCAAAATTTTACTTCCATAGGAAGTGAAGGGATCGGCATGGTTATGTTTATCAGCAACGCCATGGTGGGGATCAGTTCCCTTATCGCGGGGATCATCCTGATTCGGAAGAAGATGTCAAAAGCAACAGATTCTATTGGAATAAATTTTAAGGAGGAAGGAAAATGAGTAAAGCGGTACAGGTAACGGTGGATGCATCAAAATGGACGGGAACGCTTCCCCACACATGGAACTATGTAGGATACGATGAGTGTAACTATACCCATTCTCCCGGCGGCATGGAGCTGATAAAAAAATTCGGAAAACTGGAAAAACCCTATTATATGCGGACCCATCATCTGCTGTGTACCGGTGCTTTACACGGGGCTTATAAATGGGGTTCAACCAATGTGTATACCGAAGATGAAAAGGGCAGCCCTGTTTATTATTTTGATGTGATCGACAGGATGTGCGATATATGGCTTAACAATAACTGTAAGCCCTTTTTTGAACTTGGTTTTATGCCCTTTGACATGGTGAACATGAGTGATGTAAAAGCCGGCCAATGGTGGCTGTACAATGAGTATAAACGGATTGGCTGGAACCGGCCCCCAAAGGATTATGACAAATGGTATGCTCTTATCCATGCCCTCATTGAACATCTTGCACAGCGGTACGGCCAGACGGAACTGGACACCTGGTATTTTGAAATGTGGAACGAGCCGGATATTTTCTACTGGAGCGGCACCCATGAAGAATTTTGCAAGCTCTACGACTATACCGAAGCGGCTATCCACGATGTACTTCCCTCCCTGCGTTTTGGGGGGCCCGCTACAACCGGAGCCTTTGCGTATGACAGTACCGCCGCTAATTTTCTGCGGGATTTTTTAAAGCACACCAAATCGGGGAAGAATTATAAGACCGGCAAGACAGGGACCCGGCTCGATTTCACCACCTTCCACACCAAGGGCGGCGGGTATAGTTTTACTACCAGCAAGAAACTGGAAAATACCCCTTCGGTAAAAAAACTGCTGGATCAGGTCAGGATCTGCGGGACCATTATCAAGGAATGCGGTTACGGCGATCTGGAATGTATCCTTTCTGAAGCGGACCCCGACGGCTGGGCCGCAGGCGGGCGCTTCGATAATCCCGCCTTTAATTTCCGCAATACCGAATATTACGCTTCCTACGTGGCATCAACTTATAAAAATCTTTATGACCTGGCGGCGGAATTAAAAATGGACATCCGTCCCCTGGCCTGGGCCTTTATGTTTGAGGGTGAACGCTGTTTTGAAGGAACCCGTACCTTCTCAACTCAGGGAATTGATAAGGCGGTGATGAACGTTTTCCGGTATTTTGCAAAACTTGGGACCCAGCTGGTAAGCCTGAATTCTTCACGGGGGCTGGACCCAGAGAAGTACCAGGACTACTGGGGAAAAGACGCCGGCGCTGAAGTTAACGGCTGGGCAACCCTTACGGGAACAAAATCCCTTGAGGCATTGGTGTATTGCCACGAAGATACCTGGGATACGGAAGATGTTTATCCGGTAGAATTCTCCGCGGAACAGATTCCATTCAAAGGACCTTACAAGATTACCCACTACCGGATCGACAAGGATCATTCCAACGCCTATGCGGAATGGGTGCGGCAGGGAAAACCGGACTTTCCCGAATGCGGGCAGTATGACGCCATTAAGGCCAGGGATGGGCTTGAATTGGCCGAACCGGTGCATACGGCGGTTCCCATTGACGGCAAAGTAAAACTGTCATTTGAACTGCCGGTAAAGAGTGTTTCTCTTATTGTCATTGAACCGGCAGTGTAACTCGGTTTTTTGAGGATGCCGGTATCGACCTTATCGTGCTGGCCTGTTCTACCTTTAACCATGCCGTAGAATTCGCCCGGCCATGATGGAAAAGACGGGGTGTATACCTCGCCCCGGCTTGCCTTTCAGCGGGCCCGGACCATGCCGGAGCAGATGTAAGCCAAAAACAGTGTTGTTGCGGGCTCCCCGGTGTGCTATAGTTAGTGTATAGAACAATTTGGGTTTTATAGGAGTCTGCAATGAAAAAAATGGCTGTCCTTCTTTTAATTGTTTCGATATTTTTGCCGGTCCTGTTTCTGGTTTCCTGTGCTTCAGGCGCGCAGACGGTTGAAG
>BOBW01000157.1 GCA_026002595.1 Spirochaetia bacterium
TATTACCATTACCCCGATAGAAAAGAAAAATTATGACAATGCTCTTGTTGAGATTGAGATTACAGATAATAAAAAAATTCTTTCGAAGATAATTAAGAAATACAAAGGTGATTTCAGATATGACTTTCCTGATTTGAGTAACTTGGAACAGTTCTCTCAGATCCATGTTTCGTTTTATAATTTTGATGATTCTTCTTCTGCCTATGAAAAAATTTATGAAGAAAGATTCCATTTAATTCGTCGATTCAATCTTGGCTTCTCTGTTGGTGGTGGACATTCAAAGATGGTTAAAAATAGATACTCCGGTAAATCTTCTGAAAAAATTAGTGTTTACGATAATATAGGGGCAGTCTCAGGAGACTTTGATAAAGATTGGTTTGATTTTGAATTTGATTATAAATTATTGGTAGATGACCCAGAAAAATTAGAATCATCCTTTTTTTCAAATAAACCAAATGGTCGAAAGCAATTTTTAGACTGGGCTCGAAATAAAATACATGGTGCAAAAAGAATCACTATTATCGACCCATATTTTGATAATAATGCATTAAATGACTTTTCTGCATGCAGCGACTCCTTATTTGATCTTTCAGTTGTTACAGTCGATCCAGAAGAAAACAAAAGACTTGATTCGGAAAATTTGGTACAGAATATATATCAATCTTTTCCAAATAGTCATGTTTATTTTGCAAAAAGAATGCATGATAGATATCTCTATATAGAATCAAGAGATGAGAAAACACTTTATTCTTTCTCAAATTCATGGAATGGTACCGTAAAAAATTACAGCCTCTATATTCAGGAAGTACCTTTGCAATATGCTTTGCAAATATTTGATGAAATAAATGAATATACAATTGGTGATAATCTGCAAGATAAGCCAGTTGTTTCAGAGAAAAAGAGGGAAGATGGTTCGCGTTTTACCGATGCATACTTGAAAGAACTGAAAGAAAGATTTGCAACAATCAAACATGATAATTTTATAATTGATTTTATTAAATTATCTGCGGAATTGTTCAGAGCACATTATTTTGATAAAATGAAAGAAGACGAAATTGTATTGAATATTATGGAAAAAATTCATAATATTGATAATATAACGATCCATAAAATTATTGATAAGTTAATATCTGACTTATTGAGGAATCAGAAGGGAAATTTTGAGGATGAAGGCTCTTTTATAGATGGAAGGTCATTTTTATGGTATGATACTCCAAAGAAGTGCCTGAATCGTGTAACAAATCATTTTTCTTGGGGCGATGACCATTCGCGTAGGCTTAAGTCTGATTATGGTCTTACAGAATTATTGAGTCTATTCTTTAGACATTTCCCAGATCAAACTATTTTATTATTACTTAAACAAGAAGAACTTATCTGTCTAAAGAAAATAAGCGAAAATAAGGATATTCCGCAAATAAACTATTTTGTATCTGAATATCTGGTACATTCTTTTTTAATGGACCTTTATCCTTTCAAATCTAATATTTCTGATGAATTTATTGATTTCCTATCAAAATCAGGTTCATATTGTTATATTCGCATGTTTTTTGCAATGGCAATCGTTGACGAATCACTTTTTCATCAGGAAGATACGGATATTTCGTTTGATGCTTTTATTGTGTCAATTTCAAAAATGCAACTTGAAATACAAGAATTGGCAATAGTCCTTGCCGAAGCATTTGGTAAAATTATGTTAAGACAAAATTTGTCTGAACAATTAAAAGAATTTTCGGAAAGAATAATTGAATATGCCATAAATACATTAGAAGGAGAAAGTATACTAAGATTTGTTTATATTGCATTTATTCAACCATATGATATCAGGATGCAATATTTTAATAATTTTATTGAAAAAATGAGATTTTGCAATAAAAATAAAGATGCAGAATTGGCTGAAAAGTTGCTTTTACTGAGTGCGTTGCAGACTAACCGGAAATTGCAGAAACAAGTTGAAAAGATTATTGAAGCTCCAGACTATTTACTCAATGATATTCTTCGGGAAACAAATGAGGATAATATTGAAAGCGCCATAAAGCAGGAATCATCTGACATTGATGTTAGAAAATATATTCCTATATTATCAAATATAGGCCATATCTTTTCATCAAGCATCGAAAGAAGTCAGCAAAAAGAAATAATTAATAAAATATCTTTTTCATTACCTATTGATAAAACGCTTATTTTTCATCTCAATAAATACCCCAAAAATATTGCTCTTTTCTATTTTGATGTATTGGTATTACTAAATACAATTATATATATTGACGATTCTGAAAATGTCGGTAAAAAAAATATTCTGGATTGGCTTAAATGGTATCTGCCATCCTGTCTATTAGCAGTCTCAAATGACTTTTATGGACTTTCAATGAGAGTAATTGATGTTTACTCTGGGTTTATTGATGATACAGAAAAATTAGCACTTGCCAATACAATTGGCTACATTCCTATAAAGGCCTTAATTGTTTCTTCTATAAGAAATCAAACTGTTGATTTTCTGGAAATATATAATAATTATATATTGAATTATGATACTGATGTACCCAATAAAGCTGGCAGTATTCAGACCTTTTTAAATGTGGCTATAAGTCTTTGTATCAGGGCTGCTGAGGAATGTAACACTAATCAGCGGGATAATATCTTAAAATATGTCAAAATGATATGTGAAAAGGTTGAGTTCTCTATTGTTGATGTTGTAAAACCCATTATTCCTCTGGGAATAATATATGCAGGTTCTCCTACACCAGAAAATAAAGCATCTTTTTTAAAAGCTATGGAAGGAGTATATTTCCCATATCAAGCCACTTCTCTTTTAGAAGAAGAAATTAATGAGTAATGTGTATACTTTTCTACAAGAAGGATTATCTTCATTTTCTGACGATGAGGGCGTTTATAATACAAAATTAAAAGAAGAATGCCTTCAGTTAAATGACTTGCTTAATAATGTCTCTATTGACAACTATAATACACATCTTCATGAAAAACAAAGTGATAT
>BOBW01000158.1 GCA_026002595.1 Spirochaetia bacterium
GATCAAAATAAACAAAGGATCGTTCATCGGCGTTTTTTACCGCGGCCGCAAAATCATCATTCAGAATAGTAATGCTGTTTGAATTTAAATAACGATGTACCGCCCGCAAAACCGGTTCCTCAAAAATCACAGGATTATGGTACTTTCCGAACGGCACATTGAAAAATCCCCCTTTGTTCACCCGGTAAAGTCCGTTGTAACAGGTTTTATTCAGATAGATAAGCCGGGCCGCCTTTTCACTATCCGACATATCGCGGTAAGCATCGGTTCGATCCAGCGCACGTACCCCGTAGTAAAACGATTTTTCATATTTATCCCGATACTGCTCAAGGGCAGCAAGCAATCCTTCGATATCATTCTGAATTACCCGGTAGGTCATGATGAGATCAGGGTTTTTGTCATTGATCACCGCCCGCTCAGGCTGCAGATCAAAGAGCGCCGCCCCAGCGCCGACAAAGGGTTCGTAATAGGTGTTTATATTTGCAGGGAAGTATTTCCGTATCTCCGGCAGGAGCTGCCGTTTTCCCCCGGCCCATTTCAGATAAGGTTTGATCAGCGGGTTCTTTTCTGGCATTCTCGTCCCCTTCGGGGATAATGTACCGCAAAGTGGTATATTATCCTAGTCTGTCTTGATTGACAAAAGTATGGGTTTATAATAAATTCGTTGGTAGGTGAGAAATGAATATTAATGAAATAAAAACAAAAGTCGCAAAAGTTGCCGGCCGGTATGGGGTTGAACAGGTGTTTCTTTTCGGCTCCTATGCCAGGGGAGACGCAAGGCCTGACAGTGATATTGATATATGTATCAAAAAAGGAAATGTCAGGACCCTTCTTGAATTGTCTGGATTTTATTTGGATCTGGAAGAAAGCCTGGGGCAAAAGGTAGATGTCGTTACCACTGAAAGCTTACAAGGCGATTTCAAAGAAAATATCGAAAAGGAATTAGTTGAAATTTATGGCGCTGAATAATAGAGATATAAGCATTCTAAATCATATTATACAGCATTGTGACGCAATTTTTTCATCAGTAAAGAGGTTTGGAGATTTTTCTGCTTTAACCAATGACATTGATTATTTTAACTCGGTCTGTATGAGTTTGCTCCAGATTGGCGAATTGGCAAATCATCTTTCCGTTGAATTCCAAACAACCTATACTGAAGTACCTTGGAGAAATATCATAGGTTTGCGGAATGTTGTGGTCCACAGTTATGGACATCTTGATGTAAACACAGTATGGGCGACTTTGCAAGAGGATATTCCATCCCTTTACCGCTATTGCCGGAGTATTCTTAAATAAGTAACTAATTCGCCCCCATTCTCCCCACATACTTCTTCACAAACCCGCTCGGCCGGTAGGTCTCCTTTGCCTGCCGTAGGCCCTCGTCCCCCAGGTCCTGCTCCCGGTTGATGTGGATGTAGTATTCCGGCAAGGAGGCGGCAAAGGCCTGGTTCATATACTGATAGATTCCCTTGTATTCACCGATGCCCTTTTCAAAATGGACGGCGAACATCTTCCCCTGCGCAAGGCTTTCCCCCAGGCACCAGCCGGCGGGTTTGTCGTTGATAAAGTAGAGCCGGCCCTCAAGGCCCAGGGGCCTGAAAAGGTCGAGGGCTTCCCGTGCGGCGGCGTAGTCGCCGTCACTGTCCTTGTCCGCGCGCCAGCGGTCAAGGACGCCCAGGGCATCCGGGATAAGGTCCGTTGTCAGGGGCCACTCCTGGTGATCGTAGGCGCTTAAAAACTGGTTCACCAGATTCCGCTTCTTGTGGTACTTTTTCCCCGCCAATTCCGCCAAATCGGTGCGGAGGTAGAGGTAGTCGAAGTTATTCCGGTCCTCGGTAATCTCCACCCCCATCTCTGCAAGGCTTTCCCGGTTCGGCTCCAGCACCGATTCGGGAATGTTCTTCCAGTAATCGTGGGTGTCAAAAAGGCTTGTCAAAATTTCTTTGCCGGGAAAGGCGCAGGGGGTCAGGAAAAAGGGTCCGTGATCGGGCTGTATGCCGGAGATAATGGGGTCACCATCGGGCGTCCGGGAGACCCGGTACTGATATGACCGCGGAAAAGATAGAGGCCCGCGAAGGTGAATTCCGAAACCCCGTCAAGGGCCGTTGAAAGCTTGCCATGCAATTCATCTTTTATATCCAGATCGATGGACACAAAATCGGGGTAACAGGGGATCATACTTCAATAATAATCAAATCATCCCGTTGGGGGCAAGGACTTTGCCGGTACATATCTACGGCAGTTTACCTGCCGCGATTTCCTCCCCAAGCATCTCCACCCGCCTTTTCAGCGCCCAGCAGAGCTTGGTCCGCCGCTCTTCATCAATAAACGCGCTTGTTTTAAGCAATTCGCTGTATTCTTCATCAATGTCTTGCAATTGGACCAAAGGTCCACCAGCAGGATCGAGCCAGTCAAAAGAGCTAACCAGCTTTATCTGCTCCCCGTGACTGGGTTTAAAGGGCTTACTGGCAAGTTTAAAGCCAGGCCGTATCATATTGGTAAACTGATCGTGCCACATAGCAGTACCGCAGTCAAAGATCGGGGCAGGGCCAAGCCATTCCAGGGTTTCGGCATTCCGGATCGCCCCGAAATTGTTAAAATGCCGATCCGTATTGGCGATAAGAAAATCCACGACGATCATCCGATCCAGGCTTTCCCGGATACCGGGGATGCCTAAGGTATCGCAGCAGCTTACATACTGCTGATAATTGGAAAGACGAACCTTGGTTCGCTGATTGGGCTTCTTTTGGCTTCCGAATATACGCCAGGCGCTGATCAAATCCGTATCAGTGTTGATAAAATCTTCACAGACGCTTAAGGGCTGCCCCCCGTCCCAGGTAAGGGTGTAGGGCGCGTGGGTCACCCCCAGCCGGTCCATGATCCTCGAAGCCAGAACCTCGCTAAAGGGCTCCTGATAATAAGGAAAACTTCCTCCCTTAAGGAGGACCCGCTTGCCATCGGCAATGACCCACTTCTTTTTAAGCCAGC
>BOBW01000159.1 GCA_026002595.1 Spirochaetia bacterium
GCACAAGCTTTCCGCCGCGGCGGGTATCCCCAAGGAGCGGGCGGTTTTGAGTTTTCTGTTTGCGGGTGCATCCGGGTCAGGCGATCATCCCGCAGAAAAAGCGGCTGATGCGAAACCGGCGGTGCCATCCGCCGGGCTGTCCGTGCGGATCATCTCCGATGCCTTCCCGGTGCCGCCGGGCAGGCATGGGCGTTACGGCTGTTCCGCAAAAGGCTTGATTTTGGCAGCGGGCACTCAGCAGGCGGTGGAAAAATTACCCTCTGGGACGCTGGTCAACATGGTCCTGAAGGGAAAGGAAAAGCCGGACCCCAAGAGCGGGGCGATTGTAGCGGCGGTGGAATAGCGGAAAAAGTTAAGGCCTAAAGCCGATCGGTTTTGATGGTGGCGGCGGACTGGCGATAAAGCCGTTCAGCGCCCTAATAATGTCATCCACCCGTTTGTCGTTGCGTTCGATGTATAAGAGCAGCAGCTTGCGCAACTCCAGAATTTGTTCGTTTGTGCCGGTCTGCGCGAGCGCATACTGACGCATTTGCACAAAAACGCGCATTATTTTGATGTTTACATCAATTGCAATCTCGCTTTTCAAAACGCTGGACAGCATCAGAATGCCGTGTTCGGTAAAAGCGTAAGGCGCAATCCGTCTGCCGCCTCTCCCACCCGAAAACTTTGAGATCACATTTTGTGATCTCAAAGTTTCCCATTCTTCCGCATTCAATTGAAACATGAAATCCTGCGGAAACCGTTCCATATTACGTTTTACCGCCTGATTCAATGCCCGGTTTTCAACCTGATACAGCTGCGCCAGGTCGCTGTCAAGCATCACTTTACACCCGCGAATTTCGTGGATCATGCTGGGGATGGGTAATTCATCCATAGTTTCCTCCACCGCATATGATACACACTTGGTAAAAAAATGCACTAAAAAAGCGCTGAAAACATGACATTTGTCATATTTTTTGAGGTCACATTTTGTGACCTCAAAGTTTGCCCCTGCGAATCCCGGTTAAAGGTCACAGATTGTGACCTTTAACTTTGTTTTCTTCTTATCTATAATGACCACAGGAGGCCCTCTTATGTTCACCTATACCTGTTCCGTTGATACCCCTTTGGGGCCAATGACCGCCGCGGCTGAGGGCGAGGCCCTTACCGGGCTCTGGTTTGTGGGGCAGAAGTATTATCCCTCCAAAACAGACACCTGGAGCAACAATCCCGATTACCCGGTTTTTGCGGCGTTGCGGGCCTGGCTGGGGGCCTACTTTGAGGGTAAGAAGCCTTCTATTGATTTTCTCCTTAATCCGCAGGGGACAGCCTTTCAAAAATCAGTATGGGAAATTCTTTTGCAGATTCCTTACGGAAAAGTTAGTACCTATGGTGAGATTGCAAAACAGCTTGCCCATAAGCAGAACACAGCTTCAATGTCGGCGCAGGCGGTTGGCGGCGCGGTGGGGCATAATCCTATTTCCCTGGTGATTCCCTGCCACCGGGTGGTGGGGACCGATAAAAGTTTGACCGGTTACGCAGGGGGCCTTGATAAGAAAGAATATTTGCTGAAGCTTGAGGGGTACAGGTGAAATTTTCAAAACGGTTTTTTTCCGTATTGCTGATCGTTGCGGCGACGGCGACTTTTGCCGCCTGCTCCAAGCTCCCCCCGCTCAAAAACCTGGTGCAGACTCCCCGGGCGCAGCCTGAGCTTGCGGATGCCATCGCCGAATTAAGTACGGCCCCTGATTTGCCGGGCGGCGGCGGGGGTGAATTTAAAAAAATTGTGGCGGATGTTCTTATCGCCGCGGGAATCCCGCCTGAACTTTCACAAAAACTGGAAAATGCCGCAGCGGAAAGTCCCGCCTTTATCCTGGACCTTTGGGCCTGCCTTGAGGGGGACCCTTTTTTATGGATACTGGTGGATAAACAGCACACCCTTCCCGAAGGCTACGAACCGGATGACCTGGTTGAACTAAAAGGCGGCGGCTCCTTTCAGATTGGGCGGCGGGGGCTCATGCTCCGCAGTGCCGCCGCAACGGCCCTTGAAGAAATGGCCGCCGCCGCAAAGGCCGATGGGGTCACCCTGATCGCGTCTTCCAGTTACCGGTCCTATGATTACCAGGTGGAGGTTTACGGCCGCGTTGTTAAGGAGATGGGGCAGGAAGCGGCGGATCGGGAATCGGCGCGGCCGGGCCACAGCCAGCACCAGACCGGCCTCGTGGTGGACTTCGGTTCCATCGACGACAGCTTTGCTGAAACAAAAGCGGGCCGCTGGATAGCAGTCAACGGGAGCCGTTTCGGCTGGTCCATTTCATTCCCCGACGGCTACGAGGATGTCACCGGCTACCGCTGGGAAAGCTGGCACTACCGCTACGTGGGCCGGGACCTTGCCGCCTTCATCGACACCTGGTTTGAGGGTATTCAGCAATACGCCTTGCAGTTTATCCATGAATGGGAAAAGGCCCACGCCGATCTTCCGCAGTAATACTACAGCGACTTTAAATAGCCCAACAGTATTGCTAAACCCTTGTTGTCGGGATTGTCGAAAAGGCCGTTCAGCACAATGTCCGCGTGCCAGCGGGTTGGTTCCACCAGTTCGTCGTGGCGGTAGCGCACCGTATCCAGATACCGGTTTACCACTTCGTCAAAAGTTTGGCCCCGCTGGGTATGGCGGCGGATGCGGCGGACCAGCCGTTCATCACTTTTAAGATCCACAAAAACTTTAAGGTCCAGCCGTTTGCGGATCTTCTCAAGATGAAAGGCGAAGAGCCCGTCGATGATGACAAAGTCAGGCTTTGCGTTTATCGCCTCTTCAAAGGCGGCGTAGAGTTCCTCCAGCCGCATGCCGTCGGGGTGGTTGTGTTCAACGTATTCGATCCCCGTTATAGGGGCGATGGTCCTGGCCGGGGGATTCATGAAGTAGGTGTCCATGTTTATCACCGTTACTGTGCGGGGCGCGAGGGCGGCCTTCAGTTTTTCTGCGGCAAAGG
>BOBW01000160.1 GCA_026002595.1 Spirochaetia bacterium
AGAAAGGCGCGGGTCGTTGAAAAGATAAAGGGGTTCCCCATGGCCCCCCGGGCGAACATCACCGCGGCACAGCCGGTTTCCCGGAGCATCCGCTCCGCGTCTTCCGGGGTATAGAGGTCACCGGAACCGGTCACCGGGACCGGTAGGCGGCTCGCCATGTCCGCAATCAGGGACCAGTCGCTTTTGCCGCCGTAGCCCTGGGCCCGCGTCCGGGGGTGGAGGCTCACCATGGCTGCCCCGGCTTCCACGGCAATCCGGGCGCATTCCCGGTAGTTGATGGAACCGCTGTCCCATCCGGCGCGGATTTTGATGGTTACCGGCACGCCCCCCAGGTGTTCCCGTGAGGCGCGAACCACCGCTTCCACCACCCGGCCCAGATTATCGGGATTTTTCATCAGCGCCGATCCCGCCCCGGTCTTGATCACCTTGGGTACCGGACAGCCACCGTTAATGTCCACCGCATCGGGCCTCCACCGGGCCAGCAGGGCCGCCCCCGCCGCCATCCGCTCCGGCTCCGCGCCGAAAAGCTGAATGGCGTAGCGTTTTTCGTTATCCGCCCGGCGAAGCAGAACGCTGACCGGGGACGGATCATCCTCAGGCCTCATATCGGGCCGTCCGCGGATGACCGATTCGGCGGAAACAAGCTCCGTAAAGCTAAAGTCCGCCCCCTCGTCAATGCAGATCGACCGGTAAGCCCGGCCTGTATACCCCGCAACGGGGGCTAAAAAAAGATTGCCGGGGAGTTCAAGGGAGCCAATATTTACAGGGTGGTATAAATTCATCTTCAATTTCGATTGTTTTAAAGAATATCGGGATTATACTATCACGTATACCAGCCTTATGGCGTCTTTTCATTAACGTATAGTCTTTTTTGAAGAGGTTAGTGTATATCGGTTCAAGCATACATCAGCTATTCAAATCGGCAAACAGTTCTTCAATGGAATGGAACCGGTTTGCGGGGATTTCGCCCCGCGTCATGGCGTCCCCTTCCTCAAGAGCCACAATCGTTACAGCGTTGGGAGTATGCGCTGTTTTGCCGCATGGGGGAAATGGCGGCATGAAACAAGGGGATAACGAGTGCCTGCCACCTTTGCGCTCACGATCGCCATAAAAAAACCGCCCCCAAGCGGAGGACGGTTATCCAATTCGGTGTCAGGCACCCCTGCGTTTACCCAACTCAGGATGGCTTTTGATTAGATACTACTCGTAAACAAAGTAAAGAACCTGATAAAGAACGGTTGATCCTAAAGCCGGATTCCTCTTCCAGAAAACATAAGGTTCATACCCAAAAGCCTGTATGTGCTTGGCATGACCTTCAATAGATCCTGTGTAATAAGAACCAAAATCTGTTTCTGTAAAAGAAACAATAGCTCCCGCGGGGGGATTATCAAATATTGTTGGAGCATTAGCTGTAATCCATGCTTGCCTTTCTGTGTCATTCCCATCATCAAAAAGTGAAAGGTCTAATGTAACACCATTAGCCCCATTTTGAACAAACCTATACTTGTTATACTTTGCCACATAGGAATTAGTCATAATCCCGCTATCATTCCACCCTGACTTTTTCGCCACGGCTTTAATTGTAGCAGACTTTGTGAGTGTGATAGGTCCCGTATAAAGAACGCTACCCGGTGTCGAGCCGTCTGTGGTGTAATAGATGGAAGCACCTTCGGTTGTCGAGGAAAGTGTGATTTGTGTTCCGGCAGGAACATCCCCGGCAACAATATCTGCCGTAGGTGTAGCCACGGTATCCTTGTCGGTTGAACCATTAGGACAACCCAAGAACAATAAGGTAGAAACTGCTACCACAGCCGCCAAAAGAAACAATGTCGTCTTTCTCATTTCAATACTCCTTGTATGTTATGTAAGCAGAAATCCGGGGATTTCCGCCAAAGCCAATTAGTCCAATTCACCCAAGTCTTTTACTTTCTCAGCAAAATCCTTGTATAATTGGTATTCAGTCCCCGATTTTTTACACTCCTGTTGTGCTTTCTCAAAGTTATCAATAGCTTTTTGAAAACAGGTTTCTTCATTATGAAACTTTGATTTATCCCACAAGAGAGCTTTAGTTAAATAAGCACGACCAAGTTCAAAAAGAAGATTAGCATCTTCTGGATTGCTCTTTACTTGTGCTTCTCTAAACCTAATTAATAAGTCCAACTGGTCAATTACAGGTTGTTCAACCTCCATGATACACTCCAATATTTCGATTCTGTGTCTATCTAACAGGCAACGCCCGCTATTTTAAGCCGTCCAAAAGGCAGCATAAAAACCTTACTAAACGAGAAAGGTATCTCCTTCACCTTCAAGTATTTGACTATCCCCCTCCTACCTCGCAGCCATCATTACCGCCGCCGTCACTCCCGCGCTAATCACCGCCGTCACCGGTATCCCTATCAGCGTAAAGGTCTTCCAGAACCTTGAGCTGCGCTCGTATTTCGCGGATAAGTCCGATTGCTTCTGAAAGGTTTCGGACATTGCGGTCAGTTGTGCCCGTAAGTCCGTCAATAATTGTTCGCGCTCGCGCAGTATTTGTTCGTTCTCGGTCAAGGTCCTGTTCAAGTCTTCCAAGTGTCTGCTCTGCGTTTCGCTGTTGGAGAGCGTATCGAGCAGCAAGTTCTCCAGTTTGTCCAGATTGTCGTAGATGGAAGGCGGTTCCTGAGAGTAAAGCGGAAATGAGAGCAGTAAGGATATAAGGCAGCATACGGCGGAGCATTGGCGCGGCTTCATGGCGCATCAAAGCCTCCGGGAGAAAATAAATGGTATATTGGATAAAAGCTTACATTAACGCAAATACACGGGGGGGGGGGGGGGAATTTTTTAAAAAAAAAGGAAATTAGGAATTTTCATTTTTTTAAAAAACCCCCTTTTTCCAAAAGGGGGCGGGGGCCCCTTTAAACCCAAAACCCCGGAAATTGAAAAAAAACCCCTTTTTT
>BOBW01000161.1 GCA_026002595.1 Spirochaetia bacterium
GCACTAGTCTGCCTTGCCTTCATGCTGACATTCGGATTGGTTCTGACGGGATGCGACCCCAACGGCGGCGGGGATGAAGACCCACCACCACCACCCGACACCCGCACGGTATTAACCGCGGGCCCCGCCGTCCCTGCTTTGGCGAGTGACACATCGGCAAACGTCACATTCACCGGGGCGGATGAGCTTACCCTTGCGGCAGCGGATTTCGCCGTTAGCGCCGGAACAATCAGCAACGTGTCGGTTGCCGACGATGTGGCAACCGTCACCGTAACCTTTGCGGCAAACACCGCGGCAATAACGAAGACTTACACGGTAAGTATTGCGGAGGGGAGTACCCTGATTAAGGGCAGCGCAACGGTAACGATTACCCAGGCGGCGGCGCCGGGCACCAGCTGGACCCAGGTATCGAGCACTGGCTTTGGTTCGTCTACCATCCGCGGCATTGCCTACAATGGAACGAACAAATATGTGGCGGTGGGGGTGGACTACAAAATGGCGACTTCATCCAACGGGACAGCATGGACGGCGGTGAGTTCTTCACCATTTGGTAGTCCTAGTGTTGATAATCCTCCTTATATCGTAGGTATCGCCTACGGTGCGGGCACATTTGTCGCGCTGACTGAGTACGGCGAAATGGCCTATTCCACCGACGATGGAGCAACGTGGACGAAAATAAATAGTTCAGGTAATGGCCCAAATAACACTACGCTCTCCGGTGGCGCGACTATTGCTTTTGGCGGTACTAAGTTTGTTGCGGCGAGCGAAAGTAATATGGCATATTCCGACGACGGGATAGCATGGACGAGGGTGCCTACCAAACCCTCGGGCTATAGTGGTAAGATTATCTACGGTGGAAGTAGGTTTGTCACGGCGAACGGTTGGTATTCCGATAATGGTATAAACTGGACGCAAGGTGGGACACCCGGTGCCACGATTGCTATCGCCTATGGCGACGGCAAGTTTGTCACGGTAGGAGCTTTGAACAAGGTGTCGTATTCCTCTAATGGTATATCATGGCTGACCGTTACCCAACTGGTGGATGCCTATTTTAATGGTATTACCTACGGCGACAACAAGTTTATCGCGGTGGGCAATAACGGCAAGATGGCGTATTCCAGAACTGGAACATCTTTGACGGCGATTAGCTCAAGCAGTTTCGATACTTCCGCTATCTACGACATCATCTACGATGGCACGAAGTTTATCGCGGTCGGGGCGAATGGCAAGATAGCGTACTCGAACTAATAGTAAGCGTAACGTTTAAGGCAAGGCGGCTCCGGCTTAGGCCGGGGCCGCCTTTTTTTGTGGAAGCGCGGGGTTTTATGCGGGGGCTTTTTTCGTGAGCGCCTTATGCGCTTGATGTTTTGTGTGGTTTGCGCTATAGTTTGTTTCGATGAATGCTGGTACTACAGAAATGATACCTACTGACTATGCCGCATGGTTAGGCGACCTTAAAGCGCGTATCCATGTTGCACAGCAATGCGCTACGCGGGCGGTGAATACGGAAATGATAGCGCTGTATTGGCATATCGGGCACGATATTTTGGAGCGCCAAAATCAGCAAGGTTGGGGTGCAAAGGTTATAGAGCGGCTGTCAAAAGATTTGCGTTCCGCATTTCCTGAAATGAAGGGATTTTCGGTGCGTAATCTTCTGTATATGAGGGCATTTGCTGAAGCGTGGGCTGATGAGACAATTGTGCAAGGGGTGCTTGCACAATTACCGTGGTATCATCATTTGGCTTTACTGGATAAACTAAGCACTGCTGATGAACGTTTGGCATACATTTACGCCGCAATAGAACACGGTTGGTCGCGCAATGTGCTTGTCATGCATATCGAGACGCAATCGCTGGAGCGTTCCGGTAAAGCACTTACTAATTTTAATGAACGCTTGCCAAAACCGCAGTCAGACCTTGCCCATGAGGCACTAAAGGATCCCTATAAGTTGGATTTTTTAGGACTTGGTATTGATGCCCGTGAGAGGGAAATTGAAAATGCACTGGTTGACCATATAACACGTTTTTTGATAGAACTTGGCGTAGGATTTGCCTATGTTGGTAAGCAGATTCCGCTGGAAGTGGGCGGGCAAGATTTTTTCATTGACTTGCTGTTTTATCATCTTACATTACGCTGTTATGTGGTGATTGAATTGAAGGCGGGTGACTTTAAGCCCGAGCACACGGGTCAGCTCAGTTTTTATCTGAGTGCAGTTGATACTCAGGTAAAGCACGCTGACGACCAGCCGACCATCGGACTATTGCTCTGTAAAAGCCGCAACAAGATTGTAGCGGAATATGCATTGCGCGATATGAAAAAACCAATCGGTATTGCGGAATATGAACTTGTCAATGCATTGCCCCAAAAATTTGAAACTGCGTTACCGAGCATTGAAGATATTGAAGCGGAGTTAGGTTGTGATGATGACCGCTTTATGCGATAGACAATATTCCAAGAGCGATGGATAAGGCGCCGTCCAGTTCAAGCAATTTTTCCTCTGGGAGCACGCCTACATAAGATGACATATGCCGGGAAAACGGGATTGAAACCTCAAAATTGACCCCTTGTCCATCTAAAGACTACACGAATTCCGCAAAATTCGGCGCAGGATTACAAAAAAACTACATACCGCAAAAATTTTTTCCCTTAAAATAAGCCATGCTTCACCAGGAATGGGAAGCCGAATCCACAGAAAGTGGTCCCCGCACTTAATCGGGGAAAGGAGTATTGTAATGGGAAAAGCATTACACATTCGGAAAACCTCTGATTCGAGGGGTTTAAGCACGGTCCAGCGGGGGGGGCATCAGTCTGCCTTGCCTTCATGCTGACATTCGGATTGGTTCTGACGGGATGCGACCCCAACGGCGGCGGGGATGAAGACCCACCACCCGACACCCGCGCGGTATTAACCGCAGGCAGT